>PSML01000106.1:0-7180 GCA_040290145.1 Meiothermus sp.
GGGACAGACCTGCGGCTGTTCACCCAGGGGACGATCCCCTATCGGGACGGCGTGCCGCCGTGCACCATTTCTCCGCGAACGTCCAAGCTTTGGTGTGGATCGTGATCAGCGCCCGGCCTGAACCCCCCGATTGCACACCGCTGAGGGCGGTATGGTAGTACTAGGGCAATTTATGCTGAGCCTTCCAGGAAAGCTTGCAAGATGGTCCATCGTCTCGTTTTTGCTGCTGGCCCACCCCCAGCAAAGCCCCTCTCCGGTGGCCATAGCCGCCTCGAGCCCGCAAGGCCAGGCCGCGGCTTACTGTCCGCCGGATCCGAGCCTAGTCCGCACCTTTCAGATACAGGGGAAGGGCGCCTCGAGCCCGCTGGTGGGGCAGCAGGTGACCACCGAGGGCGTGGTGGTGGGCGATTACCAAGAGCCGGATCAGCTGCGCGGCTTCTTCCTTCAGGATCCCATTGGGGATGGCGACCCCGAGACCTCGGATGGCCTGTTCGTTTTCACCCCTTCGGGCCCCCCGGTGAATGCGGGCGATTACGTACGGATCACCGGCAAGGTGCGCGAGTTCGCCTCATCGGGCGACACCCAGGGCACCTTGACCGAACTCGAGGAGGTACGTAGCTCCCTGGTGTGCGCCAGTGGGATCTCCGTCCGCCCTACCCCGGTCAGCTTACCGGTGGGGAACCCCAACGACCTCGAGCGCTACGAGGGGATGCTGGTCAGCTTCCCCCAGACCCTCACCGTCACCGAAGTCTATAACCTGGGGCGTTTTGGCGAGATCGGCCTAGCGGCAAACGGGCGGCTTTACCATCCCAACAACGGCAACGGCTTGGGTGACACCGCCGAGGGTAACCCCCGGCGGCGCATCCTGCTCGATGACGGCAGCAACACACAAAACCCCCGCCCCATCCCCTACCTCTCGGCTGCGGATACCTCGGGCACCCGACGGGTCGGGGACAGCCTGACCGGTCTCACCGGCATCCTCTCCTATGGCTTCTCCAGCTACCGCGTGCAGCCGGTGGGTGCGGTCGGCTTCGCCCCCGCCAACCCCCGACCCCAGGCCCCCGAGGACGTCGGCGGCAGCCTCAGGGTGGCCAGCTACAATGTGCTCAACTACTTCACCACCCTGGGTAGACGCGGCGCCGGCGACCAGGCCGAGCTCGAGCGGCAAAGGGCCAAGCTAGTAGCCGCCCTGCGCGCCCTGGACGCCGACGTGGTGGGCCTCATCGAGATCGAGAACAACGGCGATGGCGCCCTCAACGACCTCGTGGGGGCACTCAATGCGGCCCTGGGAGCGAGCACCTACGCCGCCGTACCGACCGGCACCCTGGGCACCGACGAGATCAAGGTGGCCCTGATCTACAAACCCGCCCGGGTCAAGCCGGAGGGGGCCTTCCGTGTGGACGATGACCCCGTCTACTCCCGCCCCCCGCTGGCCCAGACCTTCCGCGACCAAGGCGGCGGGCGCTTCACCGTGGTGGTCAACCACCTCAAGTCCAAGGGCTCTTGCCCCTCCGACCCCAAAGATCCCAACCAGGACTACGGCCAGGGCTGCTGGAACGCGCTGCGGGTACAGCAGACCCAGAGGCTTTTGAGCTTCATCCAGGGCCTCCAGGCCACCGACCCCGACGTGCTGGTGGTGGGCGACCTCAACGCCTACGCGCAGGAGGAGCCGCTCGAGGTGCTGACCCGGGCCGGGTTGGAAAATCTGATCCGGCGCATCCCCGCCAAAGAGCGCTACAGCTACGTCTACAACGGAGAGTCGGGCAACCTTGACCACGCCCTGGCCACCTCGAGCCTGGCCGCCCAGGTGAGCGGGGTGACCGAGTGGCACATCAACGCCGACGAGCCCCGGGTGCTCGATTACAACCTCGAGTTCAAACCCGACGACCGCTACGCCCCCACCCCTTTTCGCTCCTCCGATCACGACCCGCTGCTGATCGGGCTAAGGCTGAGCCCCGACCCCCCTTGATGGCCACCCTCCACGCGACTTGGGGGGCATCTGCCGCGCGGTAAAATCGAGAGGATGACTCCCTCCATCGCATTCGGGCACGTCGCCGCCCTCGAGAGCGGGGTTTTTTACGGGGTGACCACCAACCCCCTGCTCCTGCGGGAGGCCAGGCTGCATAACACTCAGCTTCCGCAGGTCCTGTCGCGAAGGACGCGGGAGGTCTGGTTCCGGGAGCCGCTGACCCTCGAGGCCACCCGGATCTTTAGAGCCGCCGCGAGCGAGGTGAACCGATGATCATCGTCGCCGGTGAAGCGCTCATCGACCTGAGCCCCCTCCAGGTGGAGGGGCGGCTGGCCTACTTGCCCCACCCCGGTGGCTCGCCCTACAACGTGGCGCTGGGGGCCGGGCGGCTGGGAGCCCCGGTGCGGTTTTTGGGTCGGATTTCCAGCGACGGGTTTGGGCAGTTGTTGCGCGCCCATATCCGCCAGAGCGGGGTGGACCTGGAGTACGTGGTCGAAGGCCCCGAACTCACCACCCTAGCCCTGGTGACCCCCACCGAATCCGGCGAGTTCTTCTCCTTCTACTGTCAAAACACCGCCGACACCCTGCTCAGGCCGCAGGACCTGCCCGCCCATCTGCCCCAAGGGGCCGCACTGCACTTCGGCTCGATCTCGCTACTCCTGGAGCCGACCGCCTCCACCCTCGAGGGCCTGATGACCCGGGAGGCGGGCCGGCGGCTCATCAGCCTGGACCCCAACGTGCGGCCCTTCCTGATCCCCGACAAGGCCGCCTATCTAGGCCGGCTCGAGGGCTGGCTCTGTCGGGCAGACCTGGTCAAGGTCAGCCAGGCCGACCTGGAGTGGCTGTACCCGGGTCGGGAATTGGAAGCGATCGCCGCGGAGTGGAAGGGCTACGGACCGGCCCTGGTGATCGTAACCCAAGGCGGAAGGGGAGCTTTCGCCTGGACGGGAGGGGAGCTCCTGCGGGTCGCAGCCCCCAAGATCACCGTCGCCGATACGGTGGGGGCCGGGGACGCGTTCATGGGGGCCTGCCTGGCTTGGCTGTGGCGAGCCGGGGCGCTGTCGCGAGCCGGGCTCGAGCGACTCTCGAGCGAGCAGGTGCGGGAACTGCTGGGCTTCGCGGGGCGGGTCGCGGCGATCACCTGCACCCGCCCCGGAGCGGATCCGCCCTGGCAGGGGGAGCTGGCCTGACCCCCCAACCAATGAGAAAATCCTGAGCGGGAGGGGCTGGGCTTGATTAAACGATTTCGGATAGGGTAGCCTCCTCAGCGTATCGGTGGGGGTTGGCTGGGTTGGCCGGAAAGCTTAATCTTTCTTTACCGTCCTCCCATCCCTAGGCCTCACGATCTGAGCAGATACTGGGTGGCTAGATGCGCGCACTCCTGCTGTCGCTCCTGCTATCGCTGGCCCCACTCCCCGGCCTCCCCTGGATCCCCCCGGGGAGTGAGGTACGGTTGGTCTCTCCAGACCTGCGTACGGTTTACGCCTCTTATGTGGTCACCGAAGACCGGCGCCTGGTAGCAAGGGCCAAGAGCGTCAGCGTGCCGATTGCCCGGGACGTCCTGCTTTTTATCCAGATCGGGGGGAAACCTTACATTTATAGTGGACTGAGCGCACCCAGAGGTGATGTATGGCTGACCATCGAAGGGGGTCAGATCAGCCTGAACGAGTTGCTGACCCGCACCTACCGGCTGAGTTTGCCGGACGGCAAGGTGTTACCGGAGGAACGATGAAGCGCATTCTGCTGATCGAGGATGACCCCGAGATCGCCCATCTCCTCCAGCTCGAGCTGGGGGACGCAGGGTTCGAGGTGGACTGGGCGCCCGGCGGCATGTCGGGTCTGGTCAGGCTGCGCGAGGCACCCCCCGATCTGGTCATCCTGGATCTGGGGCTGCCCGATCTGGATGGGGGCGAGGTAGCGCGGCGCATCCGGGTTGGAGCCGAGGTCCCCATCATCGTGCTGACCGCTGCGGACAATGTGGAGCGCAAGGTCACGCTGCTCTCGGGGGGGGCCGACGACTACATCGTCAAGCCCTTCCACCCCGCCGAGCTACTGGCCCGCATCCAGGTGCAACTCCGCCACCGCGAAGGGGGCGAACAGGTCACCATCGGCGAACTCGAGGTCCACCTCTCCAAGCGCCAGGTCTTCTACGGAGGCCAGGAGGTGCGGCTGTCGCCCAAGGAGTTCGAGTTGCTCTCGCTGCTTTGCTCCCGCCCGGGCAAGGTCTTCAGCCGGGTGGAGATCGAAGAGCACCTCTGGGGGCGTAGCCTCGAGCGCGACTCCAACGTGGTGGATGTGCACGTTGCCAACCTGCGCTCCAAGTTGCGCGAATCCGGCGCTTACGGCTACCTACGCACCGTGCGGGGGGTGGGGTACGCTCTGCGACAACGCGACAAGGAATAACCCCCCACCCGGGGGGCTAAACCCTTAGAATAAACAGGTTTCCGCGAGGCGTCGGGTGTTTTGTGTCTTTCCGGGTCCGCCTTACCCTGATCTTCACCATCGTCTGGGGCATGCTGGTGCTTCTGGCGGCGGTGGCCGCCCGGGTCGGGGTTACCCGGGGTCTTTTCGCCTATGTGGAGAGCTCGCTGCTGCACGACACCGAGCAGTTCGCCAAGTTCTACACCGCGGGACTCACCGGGACCGCCCCTCTGGAGGGCACCGGAAACATCAACATTAGCTTTTACAACCTGGCCGGCCAGCGCTTTCTCCCCCGGGAGGACAACCCCGAGCAGATCATCCCCAAAGAGGTCATCCTCACCGCCGGGAACAGCCCGCGTATCTACACCGGCCGGCGCTTCATCGCGGCCTATCAGCGGGTCTCCTTCGGCGTCATTGCCCTCAGCCAGGATATCGGTTACATCTACGCGCTTTCGGACCAGGTCGCCCGCAGCGTGGCCCTGAGCCTGGTGTTTTTGCTGCCGGTGGGGGTGCTGCTCATCATCGTGACCTCGCAGCTCACCCTCAGGCCCTTGCAGGAGGCCAGCCGGGCCATCCAGAACCGGGGGCCGGAAAACCTCTCGGACGTCAAGTACCCTGGCCCTCCCGACGAGCTGGGGCGCATCGTAGACCGGGTGAATAGCCTGCTCTCGGCCGTGCGCGAGGCAAGGGAGCGCGAGCGGGCCTTTCTGGCCGAGGTCTCGCACGAACTGCGCACCCCCCTCACCTCGCTCACCGGCTACCTCGAGCGCCTCAGCCGCAACCCCGCCGAGCAAGGCGCGCTCGAGGGAGCCAAGCGCACTGCCGAGCACCTCACCCGCATGGTGGGCGACCTCCTGGCCTTGGCCCGGGGCGAGGCCGAGCGCAGCGTCAACGCCCACATCGTCAGCCTGGGCCAGGTGCTGGGGCAGGTGGTGCAGGAGTATCCTGGGGTGACCCTGCGACTGCCCAAGGAAGACCTCGAGGTGCTGGGTGACCCCGACCGGCTCATGCAGCTAGCGCGCAACCTGATCTCCAACGCGGTACGGGCCGCCCAGCGCCCTCAAGGGGTGCAGGTCGTGGCCTGGCGCGAGAACCTGGACCCCTTCGAGACCTTGCCCCCCACCCAGGGCACCCCACCCGAGGGGTGGGCGGTGTTCGCGGTGCGCGACGACGGCCCCGGCATTGACCCAAAGATCCTGCCCCGGCTCTTCCAACGCTTCGCCCGCGGCCCCCAGGGCGGAACCGGGCTGGGTCTGGCCATCGCCCGGCAGATCGCCATGGCCCACGGGGGCAAGATCGAGGTCACCTCCAAACCGGGGGATACCCGCTTCACCGTGTACCTGCCCTTGCTGGCCGAGGCTGAGGAGTAGGGGCCCCCAGCAAGAAGCGCAGAGCCTCCGGCAGCCGTCGGGCCCAGTCGGACTCGTTGTGCTTGCCCTGGGGATCTTCCACATAGCGGTAGTCGGGGCCGGGGCGCAACCCCTTGCGCTGCAGGAGCCGGTGCATCCGGCGCACGTCGGCCAGGTAGCGACGGCTCGAGACCTCCGAAAGCGTCACCTCCTTGAAGCCCACGTCCATATACACCCGCCCCGGCACCTCCGCGAAGCCCTCCACGTAGCCAAAGATGCCATGGTTACCAAACCAGAAAGCCGGGCTCACCACCCCTGCCGCCCCGAACACCTCGGGGTAGCGGAAAAGCGCGTACAGGCTGATCAGGCCGCCCAGGCTCGAGCCCATCACGTAGGTGTGCTCGCGGGTGGGCAGGGTGCGAAAGTCTCGGTCAATCTGGGGCTTGATCGTCTCCACGATGAAGGCCAGGTAGGCTTCGCCCTTGCCCCCTCCGTGCTGGGGGTCGGGGAAAGGGCTGTATTCGTGCAGGCGCTCGGTCCCGGCGTTGGGGATGCCCACCACGATGGCCTCGAGCCCCTCTGGGGCCAAAGCCTCGAGGGCGGCGTCCACGTGCCACTCGCCCACATAGCTGGTGTGGTTGTCGAAGAGGTTCTGTCCATCGTGCATGTAGAGCACCGGGTAGCGCCGCTCGCCGGTGTCGTAGGAGGGGGGCAGGTACACCAGGAGGTCCCGGCGGTTGCCGAGCTGCGGGCTGCGCACCCCCTTGGCCAGCAAAACCTTCCCCACCACGGTATGACCGGGGCCGCTGGGGTAGGGCTGCCACTTCATGCCCTCCTCCGCCTCGTGAGCTCCATCCGGGGCCACAGCGGGCCGGGTCAACATGGCCCTCATTCTACGCATCTGGGGGACTCCAGTGTGATCGAGCCCATCTTCTCCAGGCTTTTATCACGACCCACATAGGAGCCTGTAGAGTTCATGGACATTGGCGGAGAAACGGCGCACAGAGCACAGCAAGCGGCGGTTACTGAGATGCAATACATCCCGCAAAACGCCACGCCAAAGCGTGGCGTAGCCCCGCCGCACCCTTGCGGCTGCGAGAGGCGTCTTCACCCAGTACAAGGTCGCGTGGGCGATGCAAGCGGTTCTCCACTCGGTGCACGGATGGCTAGCGAGTCACGAAGTGGATCGTCCACCTCCCGGTGCCCACGCTAAAGCGTCAGGAGCGAGACCCTGGCGAAATACTGGACCGCCAAAGGCTTTTCAGATGAAACTCCCCGCCCCTCAGCAGAGGCGGGGCTTTAGGTTTGCGACTTTAACCTTTTACCCTTTTGCCCTTTTCCCCTTCCCGTTTCGTTGCAATCCCCTTGCGGGGCTATAGGTTTGCGACCTGGTAAGGCTGAGTGGAGGGCTGACCTTGGATGGCCCAAGCCAGGTTGCAAT
>PSML01000107.1:0-1218 GCA_040290145.1 Meiothermus sp.
CGCCTGGCCAGCGGCTTCCTCCGCCTGCGTGTGCCGGTTGGTCAGGAGCGGGCCAAAGCGGAGGCCCTGCTCGCCGCGGGGGCCCGGTGGGTCCAGCCCAACTACCTCTACTCCCCCCTCTACCTCCCCAACGATCCCCTCTATCCGGCTAGCCCCACGGATCCTTACCGCCTGCGGCCGTTCTACCAAAAGATCCGCCTGGAGTCCGCCTGGGACAACCTGGGCGCGCTCAGCTGCACGCCGGTAGTGGCCGTATTGGATACCGCCTTCAACCCGTCTCATCCTGACCTGGGGGCTGGCCTCCTTCCGGGGAGCAACCTGACCCCCGACGGGCTGGGCCCGAACGACCTGAGCCCCGCCCCACCTCCCCAAAGCAGCAGCTACCCCCAGGGCGAAGCCGACCACGGCCAGGGGGTAGCGGGCCTGGTGGCAGCGGTAGCGGACAACGGACAAGGCATTCCGGGGGTGGGCCTCAACCACGTCAAGGTGCTCCCGGTCAAGGTCTTCTACTGGATAGGTACGGGCTACTCCGTCTCCTCTGATGTGTTGGCCAACGCCATCCGCTACGCCGCCGACCAGGGGGTCGCGGTCATCAACCTAAGCCTGGGCAGCTCTACACCCTTGGACCCGGCCGTGCAGCAGGCTCTAACCTACGCCCTCTCCAAGGGGGCTTTGCCGGTGGCGGCTTCGGGCAACGACGGCACCGCCGGCCTCCGCTACCCAGCCGCCTATGACGGCGTGTTGGCCGCCGGGGCTGCCCGGCTGGATGGAGCGCGGGCGGACTTCTCCAACTACTCCTCCCAGGTCAAAGACCTGGTCCTGGCCGCGGCGGGGAACAAGAACCCGAGTCAGCGTCTGTACTCGCTGGCCTTGGGTCAGGGCTACCCCTACTACCAAAGCCTGGACCGCTATGCCACCTGGGCTGGCACATCCTTTTCAGCACCTCAGGTGAGCGGGGTGGCGGCTTTGTATGTGGCCAAGTTCACCACCCGCTACGGCCGGGGCCCTACCCCGGACCAGGTCAGGCGCTGCCTGACCCAGACGGCCAGCAATGGCGGAAGCTACGACCCCCAGACCGGTTACGGTCTGCTGCAGGCCGATCGGGTGTTGACCGACACCGCCACCTGCTTCCCCAACTGAGTACCCGCCACAGCACGGCGATGTGGCGGGCGGCCTGGTTTGGCCTGGAGCCCGGCGGCCCGGTCTCGTCTTTTGACG
>PSML01000107.1:1248-7129 GCA_040290145.1 Meiothermus sp.
CCGGCTGGAAGGAGGACCCGATGACCAGGAGAATCACAGCCGTGGCGGGATGCGCGCCGAGGCCATCCACCACGTGCAGGTGGTGATACCACCCGGCAGAGAGGCGGCCGCGTGGGGCTTCCACCCGGCGCGCAAAGCGCAGGTGGCCTTTCTCGCGCGCGACCCGGGAGCCTGGCGGCAGCGGGTGGCCGCGAGCAGAGCGTCCGTACACGAGCCACTGCCCGGGTACCACCGCTTCTACGCAGAGGCCGGGTGGAGCTGTTGGAGCCGGAGACCCGACCGGCTTGCAAAGCCAGTCAGCCTGGTAATTGGAACTTTCCCGATCTAATCCAGGCCGCGCTGAAGCCACGGGCTCAGGCCAAAAGCCCCCGAGGTCCCGCCATCCCCCTCGCCCCCGAGGCTCCGCGGCTGGCGGGGGTGTGGGGGCGTGACGGAAAAACCGCGGGGCCAGGGGCGCCGGGCTAGAATGGTTTTTAGGGCCTATGAGGGTTTTTGGTCGCAAGCCTTTGGAACAAGCGGAGTTGGAAAAGCGGTTGGTCCTCTTGAGAACGGCCTTGGACCGGCGGGTCCACCGCCTCGAGGCCCGCCTTCTCAGGAGGCGCCAGGCCCTGGAGAGGGCGCTTTCGGAGTTTAAAAAGACCCTGGAGCACCTCGAGGCCCTGGCCCAGGAGGGCCGGTACCCAGGGCCGTACCTTGACCCGGCCTTAGAGCGGGAACGGCTGCGCACCCAGCAGGCGGAGGAGGAGCTTGGGGCCATCCGGGAGAAATTAGCCTCCACCCGGGCGCGGCTTCTGGCCGAGGCCCGGCACAAAGCCGCGCGGCTTGGCGCCAAAGAGGAACACCTGGACAGACTTTTCCCCAAGGAGGAAGCGTGAGCCTTTGGCTAGCCGTTAGAAAGGCCCGGACCTACTGGCTGGGCAGGGGGGATGGCCGCACCTTCTCGAGAAAGCACGCCACCTTGGCCTACCTCACCCATAGCCCCCTTCCCAAGGAGCTCAAGGAGCGGCACACCCGGAAGTGCGAGGGCCTGGTCAACGGGTATGAGCGCCGGCGAAACCGGCTAGAGACCCTTCTGGATGGCCTCCGCCAGCAGAAGCAGGCCCTGGAGCGGGTGGTGGGTGTGGAGGAGGCCACGCCAGAGGTCTTCAGCCATATCTGGGCCTTCTGGGGACGGCTTGGCTTTTTGAGCCTGGTCTTCTCCGCGGAGCTGGTCTACAACAAGCTGGCCATGGACGCCTTAGGCCTGACCCAGGTCGAGGCCTGGGTGGTCTCCTTTGTGGCCACCGTGGCCATGTTCTGGATGGGGCATGAGGCGGGGAACCAGTTCAGAAAAGGGAACCTTACCTTGGCCCTTCCCCTTTTGATCCTCCCCCTTCTGCTGGCCACCGTCCTGGCCTTTTTGCGGGCCGCCTTCACCCGCCAGCAGGTGGAGGTCCTAGGCCTGAACCTGCCCACCCAGCTGGCCCTACCCGCCCTCCTCGTCCTGGGGGTGGCCCTGGTGACCTTGACCTTTGTCCTGGGCTACAAGAGCCTTACGGAAAAAGAGGTCCTCCTGCGCCGCTACTTTGGTCTTCTCAGGAGGGAGCGCCTCCTCTCGCGCCGGCTTCTGGGCCTTCACCACAGCACAGAGCGCAGGCTGGGCCTGCTCCACGCGGCCTACCGGGAGGAGGTCTCAGCCTACTGGCGGGGCTTCGCCCGGGCCTGGCCGGCCTGGGATCCGGTCCCGGCCTCGGTGAACCTGGTGGAGCCTTTGCCCTGCCCCGCCTTGCGGCCCCTCGAGGAGGCCCGGCCCCAGGTCCTTGAATCTGCGGTGAGGGAATGAAGGCTTTAGTCTTGATCTTGCTCTTCAACCTGCCTCTGGTCGGGGCCAAGAAGGAGGAGGTCCAGATCCTGGTGGCCTTGGGGTGCAGCGCTCCTAGAAGCGTGCAGAACGACTACCGCCAGATGCTGGAGGGAGAGGTTCTGCCCCTTCTTTTTGGGCAGCGGCTTCTCAGCACCCAGGTCCGCCTGACTCTGGCCGCCGTCACCGGCCGGTCCTACACCGCGCCGGCCCGGGTTCTGGAAAGCCCCGACCCCCTCCAGACGAACCGCTTTGAGTTGGAAAAGAGGGCCATCGAGCTCAAAAAGGAGGCCCTGAAGACCTTCGATGCCCTAAGGGCCCAGGCCAGCTCGGCCTGCACCCGCGGCACCGAGATCATCGGGGCCTTGAAGGCCGCTGGCGAGCGGGCCAGGGGCCCCGGGCGCATTTTGCTTTTGGTCCACGGCTTCGAGCAGTCGGAGATCGTCAACCTCTACGACTACCACCTCCGGCTGGAGCAGGCCCAGGTGAGGGCCGAGCTGCTCAATCGGGTCCGCGCCAGGATCGGCCTGCCTCCCCTGAAGGGCCAGGAGGTCTGCTTTGCGGGGATTACCGCGGGGAATGACCGGAACGCCAACTCCCGGCTTACGGGCAGCATCCGGGTTTTCTGGGAAGAGCTCATCGCCGCCTCCGGGGGGCGGCTGGTAGGGTATGGGGTGAGCCCCCGGTCCTGTCCTTTCCTATGAACTGGGAGCGAACCGGCGATCCCCTTGGAGATTTCATCCGCCTCATCGGGCTTCTCGAGCAGGCCCTGGAGCGCATCGGGGCCCCACCGAAGGGAACCCTGGGGGAGAAGCTGAACTCGGAGGCGGTGAGGGACTTCCTGCATGGCCTTCCCGATGGGGCCGAGCTGCGGGGGAAGCTTTTTGGGCTCCTCGAGGTCCGTAACCGGGTTCTACACGAGCGGGCCGCGGTCCCCCCTGAGGCTTTGAAGGAGGGGCCCCGCGTGGTGCGCAGGCTGCTCGCCCACCTCGAGGTTCTGGGCTTTTACCGTGAGCAGCCAATCCGGGAGATTTCTCCCCCTCAGCCCCTTTTGCCCGTGGCCGAGCCCCTGGAGCCCGACCATACCATTTTTTCCTTCGAGCCTCCCGCGAAAAACGGCAAACCCGCCATTCCCTTTCCGAAGCGGCGGTTTACCCTGCGCCGTCTGCTCCTTCCCAGGCGCGTCTTGCCCTAGGGTGAATGGATGAGCTGGATTTTTTTAAGGCGGCCCGGTCTCGTCTTTTGACGTCCATAGAGCTTGACAATCCCCTGAGGATCTCCCTTTATGGTCCGGCTGGAAGGAGGATCCGATGACCAGGAGAATCACAGCCGTATTTGCCCTAGCCTCCCTGTTGGGATCGGCCTGGGCCGCTAAGATCGCCATCTACCCCTACGACGGGGCGTCCTTGCTGGCCGGGCAGCGCTTTGACCTCAGGATCGAGGCCACGGAGCTGAAGGGGAACCTCAAGGATTACCGCATCACCCTGGACGGGAAGCCCCTCGAGGGCCTCGAGCAGACCTCCCAAGGGGTCGGTCAGGCGGAGTGGACCCTTCGCGCCACCTCCCTGCGCGCAGGGAGCCACGCCCTCACGGTGAGCCTCGCCGACGAGGCCGGGGAGGCCAAAAAGGAGGTGCGCTGGGAGGCCCGGCTGAACCCCCGCCTACCCAAAGCGGCCAGGAACGTGATCCTTTTCATCGGGGACGGGATGGGCTGGAACACCCTCAACGCCGCCCGCATCATCGCCAAGGGCTTCAACCCGGAAAACGGCGTGCCCAGGGGGAACCTCGCGATGGAGACGGGTTACGGCGGCATGGCCACGGTGACCAACAGCAGCTTCGACAGCTTCATCGTGGACTCGGCTAACTCAGCCTCTTCCATCATGACGGGGCAGAAGGTGCAGGTGAACGCCCTCAACGTCTACCCCTCCAACCTCAAGGACACCCTGGCCTACCCCCGGATCGAGACCCTGGGGGAGCTGCTCAAGCGGGTGCGGGGAGCCAGCCTTGGAGTGGTCACCACCACCTTCGGCACCGACGCCACCCCGGCTGCGCTCAACGCCCACACCCGGCGCCGCGGCGACTACCAGGCCATCGCCGACATGTACTTCGGCAAAGGCGGGTTCGGCATCCCCCTCGACGTGATGCTCTTCGGCGGCTCGCGCGACTTCATCCCCCAAAGCGCGCCGGGATCGCGCCGCAAGGACGGCACCGACTGGATCAGCGAAGCCCAGCGGCTGGGCTACACCTTCGCGAGCACCCGTAGCGAGCTGCTGGCGGCCAAGCCCGCGGGCAAGCTCTTTGGGCTATTCCACATCGACAACTTCCCCAGCTATCTGGACCGCGCGGTATGGCGGCGGCCCGAGATGCTGGGGAGCTTCACCGATATGCCCTACCTTTGGGAGATGACCCAGAAGGCGGTAGAGGCCTTGAGCCAGAACCCCAACGGGTTTTTCCTCATGGTTGAGGGGGGCATGGTGGACAAGTACCAGCACCCCCTGGACTGGACTCGGGGGCTTTGGGACGTGCTCGAGCTGGACCGCGCGGTGCAGTGGGCCAAAGACTATGCTGCCCAACACCCCGACACCCTGGTCATCGTGACCGCCGACCACGCCCACTCCATCTCGGTCTACGGCGGCTATGACTACTCCAAGAGGGGCCGGGAGGGGGTAGGGGTATACCAGGAGGCCAAGTTCCCCACCTACGGGGACAAGGTGGACGCCAACGGCCTCCCCCTGCCGGAGACCGCGCGCGGCATCGCGGTGGGCTTCGCCGCCACCCCCGACTACTGCGAGACCTACCGGGGCCGCGAGGTCTACAAAGACCCCACCATCTCCGACGGCAAGGGCGGATATGTGGCCAACCCCGAGGTGTGCAAAGAGCCCGGGGCCTTCCCCCGCACCGGCAACCTCGATCCGGGAACCGCCCAAGGGGTGCACACCGCCGACCCCATGCCGCTATTTGCCTTCGGAGCGGGGTCCCAGCTCTTCAGCGGCCTAATCGATCAGACCGAGATCTTCTTCCGCATGGCCCAGGCGCTGGGCTTCAACCCCTACCTCGAGCGGCCCTAGGCCTCGGTCTGGGTGGGATGCCGGGAGCCCTCCTATGCGCCTGATGCTGGTAGCGCTGCTGGCCTTAGGAGGGCTCAGCCTGGCCCAAGCTAGCTTAGAATTCAGCGAGCTGTACAGCAAAACCACCATCCGCGGGGTGGAGTTCTCGCCCAAGTTACAAGCGCTCAATGGCAAGAGCGTACAGATGATCGGATGGATGGCCCCGCCGCTCAAACCCAAGCTGGATTTCTTTGTGCTGACCAAGGCGCCGATGGCCACCTGCCCCTTCTGCTCGAGCGCAGCGGACTGGCCCCCGGATATCGTGTTGGTCATCCTGCCTCCAGGCCGTACCGCCGACCCCACGACCCAGCGCATCCGGGTCGTGGGCAGGCTCGAGGTGGGGATCAAAACCGACCAGGACACCGGCTTCGTGAGCCTGGTGCGCATCTACGCAGACCGGATTGAGAAGGCGCAGTGAGAAGGGGTCGAAACATGGCCGATGTCAGCCTGCTCGGCGTGACCCAGCGCTTCGGCGAGGATGTGACCGTGCGGTTGCCCGACCTGGAGCTCTCCTGGGGCGAGCAGGTGGCCCTGCTGGGGCCCTCGGGGAGCGGAAAGACCACCCTGCTGCACCTGCTGGCCGGGTTACGCCTGCCGAGTGAGGGCCAGGTCTGGGTGGGCGGGGTCAACCTGGCCGCGCTCTCTGAGGCCCAGCGCGACGCCTACCGGCGGGAGGGGGTGGGGTATCTGTTCCAGGATTTCCACCTCATGGAGGGATACACCGCCCTCGAGAACGTCCTGCTGGGGCTCGGAGTGGCGGGGATCCGCGGGCCAGGGGCACAGGCCAGGGCGGTGGGCGTGTTGAACGAACTGGGCCTGGGACACCGCTTGTCCCACCCACCGAGCCGCCTGTCCACAGGGGAACGCCAACGGGTGGCCCTGGCCCGTGCGGTAGCTCATCGCCCCAAATTGCTGCTGGCTGACGAGCCCACGG
>PSML01000008.1:0-47602 GCA_040290145.1 Meiothermus sp.
CAGGTGGTAGTCGGTGCCGGTAGCGACGTCCTCGGCCAAGTCCCCGGCCTGCCGCAAGGCTTCGCGGGTCAGGGCGGCGTTACGCCCCAGCAACCCGTCGGACTCTGCCGGGGCCTGGTCGAAGTACCGCCGGTCGCGGGCCTCCTGGTACTCGGCCAGCGGGTTTCCGGCCTGCCGGGCCAGGGGCCTCGAGCCCCCCGAGGCGGCCTGGTAACGCCCTTCGGCCAGGGGCTTCAGCAGGGCCTCGAGGCTAGGCCGGTGGTAGAGGCAGTCCGCGTCAGTGAGGAAGATCAAGTCGTGGCGGGCGTGCTTCAGAGCTTCGCGCAGGGCCCGCTGCTTGCCCATGCCGCTTTTTTGTTCGAGCACCGTCACGTCGTCACCGGCCAGCGCCAAGGCCCGCTGGTAAGTTCCGTCCTCCCCTCCCGCGCACAGCACGAGCTGGGCCCCCGGCCAGCCCAAGGCCCGGAAGGAGTGCACGTGGGCCTCGAGGTTTTCCCCCTCGTTCCAGGCCGCTACCAGCGCCGTGAAAGGCGGTAGGGCCGGCGTTTGGCTCGAGGGGCTGGGGTGGTCCGTCACTGCTCGCATCACCATCTCCTCATCGCACGTCCAACAGCGGGTGCACCACCCGCGCCCAGGGCTCACCCTTGCGCCAGGCGTAGAGCACTTCGCTTCGGGTCTGGATCACCAGGGCCTGGTGGTTCTCGCAGAGCCAGGCCGGGGTGTCGGCTACCCGAACCTGAACCTCGGTGAGCCCCACCTGGGGAGCCGGCAGCGCGGGTGTACCGGGCCGCCCCTGCGGCTTCAGGGCGGGTTTGGGCAGTAGCTCGGCGAGCAGGCGGAATACCTTGTCGTTCCAGCCCGCCACCGGGATCAGGTCGTGGGGGGTGGGTTGGTCGCCCCCGAAGCCCTCGGCGGTGGGGAAGCCCCCGCTTTTGAGCTGGGCCTCGAGCAGCCGGTGCAGCGCTGCTTCGGGCGGGGGTTCGCCCAGGGCGCGGTAGGCCAGCAGTACGTCCGCGTTGGCCGCGATCCAGCGGGGTCGCTCGACCCGGCCCCCTCCCTGATAGAGGATCATCGGCCAGCCACCGTCCGGTTCGCGGGTACGCTCGATAAAGCCCAGGATCTGCCGGGCGGCCTCCAGGTAGCGCGGCTCGCCCAGGACTCGGGCTCCTTCTACCAGCGGGGGAATGCAGCGGCTTTGGTAGTAGGGGAAGAACCGCCCGTCACCTCGGGTGGCGGTAGGGCCGTACTGGTGGATGGCCCCGGCCAGCGGCCCCTGCCGGACTTGGTAGCCAAGGGCCTGCTCGAGCGCTACCTTGGCGTAGTCCAGGTAACGCTTCTGGCCGCTGCCTTCGGCGTAAGTCAAGAGCGCTTGGGCTAAGGTGGCCAGCTTGTTGGGAACCCGGTCGCGATAGGCGTTTTCGCCCGGCAGATAGAGCTGGGCGATGAGGTAATCGAGGTTGCGCCTGGCCGAGGCCAGAACCCGTTCGGGGTTATCCAACCCCGGCAGGGACAGCAGTAGCCCCAAAGTTGCGGCGGCCTCGTGGGGGGTGCCCAGCCTACCGGGGTTCAGCTCGAAGCGCGAGGCCGAGTAACCGCCATCCGGCAGTTGCCCATCGAGCAGATCTCCTGCCGCCTGGTTCAGCCTCTGGCGGTAGCGCGCCTCGCCGGTCTTCTGCCAGAGGATGAGATACCCGATCAGGATCCCTTCGTACCGCCAGTCGTGGCCGGGGCCGGTGTAGCGCAGCCGGTTCTGCCACCAGTGGCAGACCGGGCCGCCGTAGCCGCCGGGCTGGCGCAGGGTCTCGAGCCAGGCCTCGAGGTTGGCGATGGCCTGAGCGATCCGCTCCTGGGGTTGCGGGCGGGTCAGGGTCGGATTCACGAAGCCCCCCAGGTAAGGAGCCGGTAGAAGCTCGGGGTGGACTGGGTGCTGGCGAAGTGCTGGCGCACGGCCCGCCAGGCCCGGTCCGCCCAGGCTGGGTTTGGCGACCGCATCCCCAGGCCGGCCAGCTTGGCGCGCAGGGTGTAGACGTAAAGGCTCCCTTCGGGCTCCTTGCCAGGGCGAGTCGGCTTGGTCCGGCGCAGCCTGGCCGGAGCCAGGAGGCCGAACTCGAGCGTATAGACCCGGTCGGCTTTACCGGAAGGGGCGGGGGCCAGCAAGGCCAGGCCAGTCTTGTCCCCGGAAGAAGGGGTGAGCCGAGCCCGCAACCCGACTCCTTCCCGCAAATCGGGGTGGGGCAGCACCACCTCGAGCCGCCCGACCCCGGCGTGGTAGGCGTCGGCGAAGAGGGCGTCCAACAGATACGACCAAGCCAGCTCGTGCGCCCCTTCTAGGGCGGGAAAGCCCGGCAGGGGATTGAGCTGAACCTCAAGCTCCATTGGCCAAGCTCCCTTCGCTCACCACTTCGCGGTACAGGTGCTCGAGCCGGTCGCCGATCACTTCCCAGTCATATAGCCGCACCACCTTCTCGCGACCCTTTTGACCCATGGCTCGGCCCGCTTCGCGCTCCCGGAGGCGGGTCTCGAGCGCCTTGGCCAGGGCAGCCTCATCCCCCGGAGCCACCAGGTGCCCATCTATCCCGTCCGAGACCAGGGTCCGCACCCCCGGCAAGGCCGAAGCGATCACCGGGGTCGCGCAGGCCAGCGACTCGACGAGCACCAGCCCGAAGGACTCCACCCCGGTCGAGGGCAGCACGCTCACGTCGGCAGCCCGGTACAGGGGCGGGAGTCTATCGGGGGTGCGTTTTCCTAAAAACCGGACGCGCCCTTTGAGGCCCGTCCGCTGGGCTAGGGCCTCGAGTTCCGGGCGCAACCCGCCCTCCCCGGCGATCCAGAGTTCGGCTCCCGGCACCTTTACCCGGGCAAAGGCCCGCAAGAGGCCGTCCACGTTTTTGAAGCGGTGGGCTGGGTCGAGCGCCCCCACGAACAAAGCCACCGGGGTCTTTGCGGGGACGCCCAAGGCCCGCCGGGCCTCGAGCCGATCGCCGGGGCTATAAAGCCGGGTGTCCACCCCGTTCGGGGCTTCCCGCACCCGTGGATCTTGGTATAGCGCGGGGTGCTGGGCCAGCAGGTGCTCTTGGCGCACGGCCAGGATGCGGCTCGAGCCCAAGAAGATGAGCGGCTCGACGACCGCGTTGTACAAGGCGAAGAGTTCTCGTTTCAGCGGGGTGTCCTCGTGCAAGCGGTTGTGGTAGGTGAAGAGGAGCGGGGTACGGAAGAGCCGGGAGGCCAGCCAGGCCAACTCGGCCCCGAAGATGTAGGGGTAGTGCAGGTGGAGGAGGTCGAAGCCCCTGAGCCGGGCCAGCAGCCCCGGGGTGAAGGGGGCGTTCCCCAGCCGGAAGGAGGCGGGAAGGCGCACCACCTCGAAAGGGAACGTCACCTGATCCGCTCCCCGGGCTTGGGCGGTGAACACCGTGACCCGGTGCCCGCGCTCGTGCATGAGCCGGGCGTTGTGATAGGCCACGTTGCCGGTTCCGGCCAGGTAGGGGGGGAAGGTCGCGGTGACGTGCGCGATGCGCAGGGGTCGGAGGAGCGCGGGCCGGGGTGGCGGGGCGGCAAAGGTGGGGTTCATGCCACCCCCCTCAGACCCGACCGATCCGGGCGGGGGCGCAAAAGGGTATAGAGCGGGCCGGTCAGGCGATCCAAGAGCCCAGCCAGATGGGGATTGGTGAGCTGCTCGAAGGGGAGATGGGTAAGTGAGCCCTCGAGCAGGGCTTCATCCGGGATGGCCCGGGTTTGCTGCACCTCGGCCCGCTTCTGCCGGATCCGCAGGCGGTGGCGGTACAGCCAAGCGTACCCCCGCCAGCGCTCGGCCAGGTACTCCGGGCCTTTGAGAAGGGCAAACCCCCAGGTGGCGAGTTCGGTGAGGAGGAGGGCCGGGGCCATCCGGCGCAGGGTGCGCCCCTGGTAGACCTTGAAGAGGGTGAGGAGGCGGTTGCGCTCGAGGTGGTAGAACTTCTTCGGGCTCATCCCCAGCCGGTAGTGGTGGGTGATAAGGGCATCGTTGGCGCAGAACAGGGGGTGTCCGCGCAGCCGGGCCCGCAGCGAGAGGTCGGTGTCCTCGAGGTACATCCAGTAATCCTCGTCGAAGCCCCCCAGCCCGAGCAGGGTTTCCTTGGTGGCGATCAGGGCCGCGCCCGAAAGGAGCGGGACCGGCTCGAGCCCCCGGTAGCGCTCGGCGGGTTGGTTCAGCCCCCGGCAGGTGGTGATCCCCGAGTAGTGCATCTGGTTGCCCGCGGCGTTCACCGTGCCGTCGGGGTTGAGCAGCTTGGCCCCGATGAGGGCTTGGGGGTGGGTCTGGATGGCCTCGAGCAGCGTCTTCAGGGCTTTGGGATGTAGCTCGGTATCGGGGTTCAAGATGAGGATGTAATGCCCCCTGGCCGCGGTGATCCCGGTGTTGTTTCCCCCCGCGTAGCCGGGGTTGTCGGGGCGGGGGATGACCCGGATGGATGGGTAGGCTACCCGCAGCCAGTCGGTGGTTCCGTCGCCGGGGCGGTTGTCCACCACCAGCACCTCAACCTCCAAACCCTGAGCAAAGAGCGTGGGGAGGAGGCGCTCGAGGTCTGCGCGGCTGCCGTACGAGACCACCACCACGCTCAGCTCGGGCGCGGGGCCCGCTTGGGGCTCGAGAGGGGGTTCAGGTTGGGGGCTGGGCTCGATCATAGGGTGGTCCCCGGGGGTCGGGCTGAATTTTCCCGACTGGCCAGTTAGGCGAGCTGTTCTTGCTCCCTCCCTTCGCCGCGCGGAGGGGTGGGGGTTTCCTGGGGGGCTCGGGACGTCTCGATGGCCTCGCGCACCTCATGCCGAACCTGGGTGACGAAATGGTGAATGGAGTGGAGCATCACCCCGGCTAGGCCCAGGATCAGCCCGCCGACCAGTAAGAGGTCGGCCAGCACCGCGCTGCCCAGCGGGACCTCGCCGCCGGCGGTCACGGTCTGCACCACCCGTAGCCCCACCAGAATGCCCAGACCGGCACAGAAGAGCCCCGGGATCCCGAAGAAAAGCAGGGGGCGACGGCGGGCCACCAGGCTCAAGATGGCGTCGAGGATTTGCAGGGCCTGGACCACCGGGTTGCGCTTGTTGGCGTCCATGTAGGAGACCGAGATGGGCACCTCGGCGACCCGCAAACCGGCCTGCTGGATGGTGAACTGCATCTCCGACTCCACCGAGAGGCCCGCGGTGTGGAAGCGCAAGGCCTTGAGGGCTAGGGGCGAAAAAGCCCGGAACCCCGACTGGCTGTCGGTGGTCTTGAGGCCCGAGGTGAGGTTGGTGACCAGCGTCAGGGTGTGTTGCCCGACGATCCGCCAGCCGGGGATCTTGCTCTTGCGGCCTAAGAAGCGCGAGCCGATCACCACATCGGCCTGGCCCTCGAGGATCGGCTTGACCACCTCGGGGATATCCACCGGGTCGTGCTGGGCGTCGCCGTCCAGGCAGACCACCACGTCGGGGTTGAGGAGCCGGGCCGCGCGGAAGCCCGCGTTCAGGGCCTGGGCCTTGCCCATGTTCTTGGGTTGGCCCACCACCTGCGCCCCGGCGGCCAGCGCCAACTCGGCGGTGCGGTCGCTGGAGCCGTCGTCCACCACGATCACGTGGGTGGCGTACTTTTTGGTCTCGAGCACCACACTGGCGATGAAACGCTCCTCGTTATAGGCGGGGATAAGGGCCAGGATCATAGGTTTTTCCATTGCAAATGCGGGGTGGAAGAGCTTATCGGGCAGCATGGTCACCTCGGCCAGGTATAACTGTCGAGGATAACCATAGGGCCTGGGCCGTTAACTCCCCGTTAACCCTCTCTAGGCCCATGCCCACAGCATTTGTGAGGGTCGTTACGCCTTTTTGACCCCCGATTAATGGGCGCAACACTCAGGTAACGAGAGGGGTCACGGCAACGGGAAAAACCCGCCTCCAGCGGTGATTTTGCCATTGGGAAGGGATGAGGGCTGGGGCAACGCGGAAGGGGTAGAGGGGCCGGGTGGGCAGGCGGGCGGTGTGCCTATTTGCTCAGGTAAACGGGGAGCTTTTGGGGCATCATGGGGGGGATGCCCCGTCGCCGGTTCAAAAAACGCTATCTGGCCTTGATCGTGATGCTGGTCCTGTTCCTCCTGATCAACGCGCCGGGTCTGGTCGCGGTGGGCTACCGGCTGTGGTACGTGCCCCGGGTGGCCGGCTTTCCCCCGGTTGTGCTGGGTCAGGAGCGCTTGCTGGTGCTTTCGCCCCACCCTGACGACGAAACCCTGTGCTGCGCGGGGGCCATTCAGCGGGTGCTGCGAGCAGGAGGGCAGGCCTATGTGGCCTGGCTCACCAGCGGAGACGGTTTCGAATGGGATGTGACCCTCACCCAGCACACCCTGCGGCCCCGGGGACCGGCTCTGCTCGAGCTGGGCAACCGCCGCATCCTGGAGGCGCGCAAGGCCGCCGGAATCCTGGGCATCCCCGAGGCCAACCTGTACTTCCTGGGCTACCCGGATCGGGGGCTTTTGCCCCTGATCACCGATCCGCTGCGGCGTTACCGCTCGCCGCTCACCGGGATGGACCGGGTGCCCTACCCCGAGACCCTATCCCCCGGCGCGGCCTACACCGGACAAAACCTCGAGCGCGACCTTGAAGGGGTGTTGGATCGGGTCAAGCCCACCCTGATTCTCGCTCCCAGCCCCCAAGACGCCCACCCCGACCACCGGGCCACGGGGGAGCTGGCCATCCGGGTGCTGGGGCGGCGAGGGGAGCTGGAACGCCTGCGCTACTGGATCGTTCACGGGGGGCTGGAGTGGCCCCTGCCCAAGGGGTTGCACCCCACCCTGCCGCTCGAGCCTCCGCCGCGGGGCCGGGGCCTCGAGTGGGAGCGGCTGGATCTGGACCCGCAAGAGGTGCAGACCAAACTCGAGGCCACCCGCGCCCACGCCAGCCAGATGGGGCTGCTCTCGCGCTTCATGCTGGCTTTTGTGCGGCAGAACGAGCTCCTCTCCCCGACCCCGCTACCCTGAATCTAGGGCGTACGGGCCTGCACCTTGGGGGTGAGGAACTCGTTGGTGTAGAAGGCCGTGGCCGGAAGATCGGTTTTGACCCGCCCGGTGGCCTTGAGCAGGCTGAGGCTGCTGACCCAGGCCTGGGGGTTGGAGAAGCCCAGCCCCGCCTGGCGGGTGTAGGGGGACTCGTAGAGCCGGATGGAGGCGGTGAGCACCCGGTAGCGCAGCTCGTCGAGGTTCTGCACGTACTTCTTGGCGTCTTCGAAGGCCTTGCGCGGGTTGGCCAGGGTGAAGGCCAGGGCCTCCTGCGAGGCGCCGAGGAAGCGGCGGGCCAGGTCGGCGTTCTCGAGCACCCGGTCGGTGCTGATGACGCCGTTGCCCGGCGAGCGGTTGTAGGGCCCGGCGGGGATCACGTTGAGCTTGACCCCCTGGCTCTGCAGGAAGACCGGCTCGTTGTTGACGAAGCCCATCGCCACGTCCACCCGCCCCTGCACGACGGCCTCGGCCTGGGTGAAGCCGATGTTGACGATCTTGACGTCGCTTTCCTGCAAACCCGCCGCCCGCAGGATGGCCTGCAAGGAGGTCAGCGAGACCCCGAACATCCCCGGCATGCCGATGGTCTTGCCCTTGAGGTCGCGCACCGACTTGATCCCCTTCTCGGCCAGCGAGAAGAGGGCGTTGGGCACCGACTGGTACAGGGCCATCACGTACTTGAGCCCGATGCCCTGGGCCCGCAGCGCGATCACGTCCTCGGCGTCGGCGACCACGAAGTCGAGCTTGCCCTGGGCGAGCAGGGGGTAGAGCTCGCTGGCGAAGCCGTGTTGGAACTCGACCTCGAGCCCCCTCTTCCCGTAGATCCCCTCCACCACCCCTGCGTAGAAGGGCGCGAACTGCACGTCGGGCAGGTAGCCCAGCCCCACCCGCACCTTTTCGGCCTGAGCCAGCGAGAAGACCAAGGCCAAGACCACCAAGAACCACTTTTTCATCCGAGCCAACCTCACATCACACGTGCGACCCAGAGCGAAACCCGGCCAGGCACGAACCGGCCGACGCCACCGAGAGCCAAGCGTTGTGTGGGGTTTGCGGTTATGAGGTGTTGCTCATGCCTCGCGCCCGGGCCAGGTGACCCGAGCTTCACTCCTTCTCCCATCCCGACTGTCACGGTCGGCCCCGGAGTCTCACCGGGTCGGGCCTGGATGTGCCGCAGATTTCCAGGCTTCGCGGGCTGTACCGCCGGTGGAGATTTGCACTCCGCCCTGAAGGAATGGGCCTTTCGGCCCGCTGTCAGTTTAGCCGCTCACGGCGCGGGCGAAAAGTGGACCAGGCCAGCTTGGTTATGATGGAAGGGCATTGGCCGAGTGGGATCCGTCGGAGATCATGGCGCTGGCAAGCCCCGAGGTGCAGGAGCGGGGCCGGGCCTTGTTCGGCCGGGGGATGGTGCTGGGGGGCACCCGGCAGGGCGGGCGCTACAGCGCCCGCGTCCAGGGCAGCGCGCCCTACCCCTACCGCGCCTGGATCGACCTGGAGAAACAGGACTGGGGCTGTTCGTGCCCCTACGCCTGGGGCCCGGTGTGCAAGCACGTGGTGGCGGTGGCCTACGCCATCCGGGAAGCGCCTGAGCTCTTCCAGCGCAGGCGGAAGAAAAAGACAGCAGACCCCAAGCAGTTAGCCCTGCAAGAACTCTCCGACGAAGCCCTGCTGGAGCTCCTGTGGGAACTGGCCGAGCAGCGCCCGGAGCTGATGGAAGAGTTCGCCTACAACCTGCTGCAGCGAACCGAGTAGAGGCGCAGTTACCAGCCCTCAGCTTGTCGATGCTCCGGAGCGTCTTGCGTCTTGCGTTTTGCGTACGACCCGCGCCATCACCGCCTGCGGTAGCGCAGCACCCAGTACTCCAACAGCGTCACCAGCCCGTACAGCGCGATGCCCAGCACCACGTTGACCCCCACCGCGGCAAAGGCGTTGGCGTAGCGGAAGGAGAGCCGCTCGGTGTTGGCGAAGGCCCCCAGGCCCTGGCCCTGGAAGGTGAAGTCGGCGACCACGGCGCCGATGAGGGCTAGGGAGACCGTCAGGCGCAGCCCCCCCAGGACCACCGGCAGGGCGCCGGGAACCTCGAGCTTGGCAAACACCCCCCAGGGACCTGCGCCCATGGTCTGAAACACCTCGCGGTAGATCCGGTCCACCTCCCGCACCCCGACCATGGTCGAGACCATCACCGGGAAGATCGAGATGAGGGTGGTGGTGATGAGCTTGGCCTCGAGGCTGAAGCCGAACCAGATCACCAGCAGCGGGGCCACGATCACGGTGGGGATGGCCTGCAGGGCCACGATAAAGGGGGAGAGCAGCCGCTCCATGGTGCGCCAGCGGCCCATCAGGTAGCCGATGGGGGTGCCGATGAGCAGCGACCACAGCACCCCCAGCGCGGCGACCTGGAGCGTGGCTAGGGCGCTTTGGGCCAGTTGGGGGGCGTTTTGCAGCGCAGCCTGCCACACCGCTTGGGGTGAGGGGAAGAACAGGGGGATGCGGGCCGAGAGCAGCGCCCAGCTCAGCAGCAGCAGGCCGGTGAGGCCCAGCACGCCGAGCAGTTCCCAGGGCGGGCGCAGGGGCTTGGGGGGAGGCTCTACCAGGGTCGAGTCGGCGATGCCCAAGCGCTGGCGCAACTCGGCCTCGAGCCCGTCGGTGAATGCGGTGAGCCGCCCCTCGCCGGAGGTATCCAGCACGGTGTCGATCCGTCCGTCCTTGAGCACCACCACCCGGTCGGCCAGGTAGACCGCCTCGCGGATCGAATGCGTGACGAAGACGATGGTCTTGCCGGTGCGCGCGTGCAAGCCCTTGAGCTCGAGGTTGAAGCGCTCCCGCACCAAGGCGTCGAGGGCCGCGAAGGGCTCGTCCATCAGCAGCACCTCGGCGTCTTGGGCCAGGGCGCGGGCGATGGCCACTCGGGCCTTCATCCCGCCGGAGAGCTGGTGCGGGTAGAGGTGCTTGACCTTGCGCATCCCCAGGTAGGTCTCGACCTTGCCTCGCCCGGTGAGTTCGATGGGGAGGCGGATGTTTTCCTCTACGGTGCGCCAGGGTAGAAGTCGGTAATCCTGGAAGACCATGGCCGGCTGCCCCACGACGCTAACCGATCCCTGGGCTTTTTGTAGCCCGGCCATGACCCGCAACAAGGTGCTCTTACCCCCCCCTGAAGGCCCAATGATGGCGACGAACTCACCCTTTTTGACCTCGAGGTCTACCCCCTTGAGCACCTCCAGGTCATCAAAACGCACCCTAACCCCTTCCAGCCGAATGGCGGCGTCGCGGGCCGGGGTCTGCACCGGAAGGTGGGAGGGCTCGATCACAGCATCACCTTACCGCAAGGGGCGAGCCCGGGTTTTGGGAGTAAGTCACGAAAAAATCCCCCCCAGCAGAGGTTAAGGCCGAAAACCACTAAACCACAGCCGCACCCTCGAGCCCCGCCCGCTCTCGAAGTCGGCCCGCCCATGGTGAGCCGCCACCACCGCCCGCACCACCCGTAGGCCCAGGCCCTCCGGGGCGTTTGCGGGGAACCCGGGGCCGGTGTCCGCCACCTCCAGATAGGCCCGGCCATCCTCTTGGCCGCTGCGCAATGCGACCTTGCCCGAGGTGGTGTAGCGCAGGGCGTTGGCGACCAGATTGTTGAGGGCCTGTTCCAAGAGCCGGGGGTCGGCGTAGGTGGGGGCGGGGTTGGCCTCCAGGTCCAGCTCGAGCTTGCGCTCCAGCGCGAGGGGTTGAAAGCGGTCAAAGGCCTCCGAGAGTAGGTCGGCCAGATCCAGGGGTTGCCCGCGCACCTCGCCGGCTTCGGCACGGGAGAGGGCCAGCAGGTTCTGAGCCAGGGCCTCGAGCCGCAGGGCCTCGCGGTGCAGCCGGGAAAGCTGCTCGGGCTCGAGCCGCCCTCGGATACGGGCCGCCTCCAGGCTGGCCCGGAAGGCCGACAGCGGGGTGCGCAGCTCGTGCGCGGCGTAGGCCAGAAAGCGCTGTTCCCGTTCGCGTTGGGCCTTCAGGTCACCCAGTAACCCGGCGAAGGCCTTGGCCAGCGTGGCGGCCTCGTCCTTACCCCCGATGGCCGGTACCTGGCCGCCGCTTTCGAAGCCCTTGGCAGCTTGGGTGAGGCGCTCGAGCGGGCGCACCGCGAGCCCCACCACGGCGAAGGCCAGCCCGCCCGAAAGCAGGGCCAACAGAAAGGCCAACGGAACCGCCACCTCTATGTAGCGGGTCAGGGTTTCGCTCAGGGGCAGCAGGGGCTGGCCTACCTGCACGGTGAGGTTCTGCTCGCTGAGGGTGTAGACCCGCCAGCCCTGGGCCTCCGACGTCCCGCTTCGCCCCAGTTGGGAAGCGTCGAGGGGTTGATCGAGCTGCACCGCGCCGCCCTCCCAGATCTTCTGCCTGCCGCGGTACAGCTGGGCTGAACTCAGTCCACTTTCCTGGAGCAGCTCGTTCTCGATCTCCGAGGGGATCTGGTTTTGCGGGTTGGAGAGCCCCTTCTCCAGGATCAACTCGGCTTGCAGCCGGAGTTCTTGGTCGAGGTCGGCCAACCGGCTGCGCTTGAGCACCTCGTAGGTGATCGAGAGCCCCAGCCCGAGGCCCAGTAGGGTGAGCCCGAAGGCGATGAGGGCCAACCGGACGCGGAGGGTCATAGGGGTCGAAGGCCAGCGCTCAGGGGATCAAGGTTCGACCTCTACGCCTCCGCGAACCGATACCCCAGCCCTCGCACGGTCTCGATGACATGATCATAGAGCTTTTTGCGCAGGTTCTTGAC
Source organism: Meiothermus sp. (assembly GCA_040290145.1). Taxonomy (GTDB): domain Bacteria; phylum Deinococcota; class Deinococci; order Deinococcales; family Thermaceae; genus Allomeiothermus. The sequence goes on from PSML01000008.1 coordinate 11,734, forward strand.
GTACACGTCGATGAGGTTGGAGTCGGACTCGAAGCCCGGGCCCCAGACCCGCTCGAGCACCTCCTCGCGGGTGAAGATGCGGCCCGGGTTGATCACGAACAGCTCGAGCACCCGGTACTCCTTGGCGGTGAGCCGGACCATCTGCCCCTGGTAGCGCACCTCGCGCCGCTCCAGGGCGACCTCGAGCGGCCCGGCCTGCACCACCCGGGGCCGAACCTCGCCGCGCCGGGCCAAGGCCCGCAGGCGGGCTACCAGCTCGGCCAGGGCGAAGGGCTTGGCCAGGTAATCATCCCCCACCTCGAGGCCCCGCACCCGGTCGGGCAGGCTCTCACGGGCGGTGAGGAACAGGATGGGTTGGCGAAACCCCGCCTCGCGCAGCCCCTTGGCCAGCTCGAACCCGGCCTCCTCGCCCTCCGGGAGCATCACGTCCAGCACGATGAGGTCCACCGTGTCCTGCCACAAGGCTTCCCAGGCGGCCTCCGCCGAGGTCACCCAGCGCGGTTTGAACCCCTGTGCGGCCAGGCTTTCCAGCAGGGTCTGACCCAGGCTCGGATCATCTTCTATCAGCAACACGTGCATTCCTCCTAATAGCCTAAACGTTTCTTGGGGGCGATTTAACCCCGGCCTGGGGGAGCCGGGGTCTAGAGGAGGAGAGGACTTGAGGAAGGGACCAGGATCAGGGTTTCTTCACCGGCTTGGCGGCTTTGTGGGTGCTGTGCTTGGCGTGGCGCAGGACCTTGTGTCGGGCGGTGTGGTGTTTGGCCCTCTTGTGGTGGACTTTGGTAACCACCTGGTGCATGGCCGGTTTGCCCGACATGGGGGCCTTGCTGGGAGCGGCGGCGAAAGCCAGTGGGAGAGCGGCTAGGATGAGCCAGAGTGCTCTTTTCATCTACTACCTCCGAGGATAAAGGTAAGAGGGGTCGGTGAATCCGACATGAAGCGCGACCCCCAGCCGGCGGGGTGGGGAGCGCAGCAGAACACCGGTAAATTGCGAACCTCCACACCAAGGCCCCCAAAGGGAGTGTGCTAAACTCAACCGTAACTGGGAATTGAAGCCTGGTGCTCTTTGCAGCACGAAGAGGGTGTGGTATTTTGTGCTTTGTGCCTTTTCGGTGCATCCGTGAGGCCAACGTAAGAACCAGCACCGACGGGGGGTAGCCCTCGCCGGAGAACCCTGTTCAGCTTACGTCCCGACCAGACGTCCCCTCGCGGGGCGAGGAAAACCTTGGCGCCATAAGCGTGAAGGCAAGGAGCGTGCATGAAGAGCCAGCGGTTCGGACGGATTGAAGAGGTTATCCCCCTACCCACCCTTACCGAAATCCAGGTAGACAGCTTTAGAAAAGCCCTACAGCTCAACATCCCGCCGCACCAGCGGCAAAACCTAGGCTTGCAGGCGGCCTTCAAGGAAACCTTCCCCATCGAGGAGGGCGAGAAGGGCCGGGGTGGGCTGGTGCTGGACTTCCTGGAGTACCGCCTCGCCGAGCCCCCCTTTGACCAGGACGAGTGCCGCGAGAAGGACCTGACCTACCAGGCCCCGCTGTACGCCAAGCTGCAGCTCATCCATAAAGACACCGGGCTCATCAAAGAAGATGAGGTGTTCCTGGGTGACCTGCCCCTCATGACCGAGGACGGCTCGTTCATCGTCAACGGGGCCGACCGGGTCATCGTCTCGCAGATCCATCGCTCCCCCGGGGTATACTTCACCCCCGACCAGGCCCGGCCCGGCAGGTTCGTGGCCTCGGTGATCCCCCTGCCCAAGCGCGGCCCCTGGATTGACCTCGAGTTCGAGCAGTCCGGGGTAGTGGTGATGAAGGTCAACAAGAAGAAGTTCCCGCTGGCCCTCTTGCTGCGGGTGCTGGGCTACACCCCCGAGGGGCTTTCGCGCGAACTTAAGGATTACCCCGAGCTGGCTCCGGGTATCCTCGAGGCCGCCTACCGGGGGAACAAGGCGCTCGAGATGGGCGTTGAAGAGGCCCTCTTGAAGCTCTTCACCGAGCTGCGTCCGGGCGATCCGCCCAAGCGCGACAAGGCCATCACCTACCTGCACTCGCTGCTCTCCGACCCCCGCCGCTACGACCTGGGCGAGGCGGGGCGCTACAAGGCCAACACCAAGCTTGGCATAGAGCTTTCCGGTCGCACCCTGATCCGCTTCGAAAACGGCGAGTTCAAGGATGAGGGCCTGCTGCGGGTGTTGCTGTACCTCTTCGGGTTGCAGTCGGGCCGCGAGGGCTTCGAGTCGGATGACATCGACCACCTGGGCAACCGCCGTATCCGCACGGTGGGCGAGCTTTTGGCCGACCAGTTCCGGGTAGGGCTCTCCCGGCTGGCCCGCGGCGTGCGCGAGCGGATGCTGCTGGGCACCCCGGAGTCGGCCACCCCGGCCAAGCTGGTCAACAACCGCCCCTTGGTAGCGGCGATCCGCGAGTTCTTCGGGCGTAGCCAGCTCAGCCAGTTCAAAGACCAGACCAACCCCCTCTCCGAGCTGCGCCACAAACGCCGCATCTCGGCCCTGGGGCCGGGCGGCCTGACCCGCGAGCGGGCTGGATTCGACGTGCGCGACGTGCACCGTACCCACTACGGGCGGATCTGCCCCATCGAGACCCCCGAAGGGGCCAACATCGGGCTGATCTCCTCCTTGGCCGCCTACGGGCGGATCAACGGGCTGGGCTTTATCCTCACCCCCTACCGCAAGGTCAAAAACGGTCGGGTGACCGAGGAGGTGGTGTTCATGACCGCCTCGGAGGAAGACCGCTACCTGATCGCCCAGGCCAACACGCCGGTCGGGGAAGGGGGGCGGATTGAGACCGACCGCGTGGTCTGCCGGCGCAAGGGCGACCCGGTGATCGTGCGTCCCGAGGATGTGGAGTACATGGACGTCTCGCCCAAGCAGGTCTTCTCGGTGAACACCAACCTGATCCCTTTCCTCGAGCACGACGACGCCAACCGGGCCCTGATGGGTTCGAACATGCAGGCCCAGGCCGTGCCCCTGATCCGCGCCCAGAGCCCCATCGTGATGACCGGGGTGGAAGAGCGCGTGGTGCGTGACTCCCTGACCTCGGTCTACTCCGAGGTGGACGGGGTGGTGAAGTCGGTCTCGGGGGACAAGATCGTCATCAAGGGCGATGACCAGGGGGAGTACGAATATTACCTGCGCCGCTTCGTGCGCTCCAACCAGGGCACGGCCTTAGACCAACGTCCGCGGGTGGACCTGGGCCAGCGCGTTCAGAAGGGCGACCTTCTGGCCGACGGCCCGGCTTCCGAGGAGGGCCGCCTGGCCTTGGGGCAGAACGTGGTCATCGCCATCATGCCCTTCGATGGCTACAACTACGAAGACGCCATCGTGATCTCGGAAGACCTGCTGCGCAAAGACTTCTACACCTCGGTGCACATCGAGCGCTACGAGATCGAGGCCCGCGACACCAAGCTGGGCCCGGAGCGGATCACCCGCGACATCCCCAACCTCTCCGAAGCTGCCCTGCGCGACCTCGATGAGGACGGCGTGGTGCGCACCGGGGCCGAGGTCAAGCCGGGGGACATCCTGGTGGGCCGCACCAGCTTCAAGGGCGAGACCGAGCCCACCCCCGAGGAGCGCCTGCTGCGCTCGATCTTCGGCGAGAAGGCCCGCGACGTGAAGGACACCTCGCTGCGGGTTCCCCCCGGCGAGGGCGGCGTGGTGGTGCGCTCGCTGCGGCTCAAGCGCGGTGACCCCGGGGTGGAACTCAAACCCGGGGTGCGCGAGGTGGTGCGGGTCTACGTGGCCCAAAAGCGCAAGCTGCAGGTGGGCGACAAGCTGGCCAACCGCCACGGCAACAAGGGTGTGGTCAGCAAGATCCTCCCGCCCGAGGACATGCCTCACCTGCCCGACGGCACCCCGGTGGACATCGTGCTCAACCCCTTGGGCGTGCCCAGCCGGATGAACCTGGGGCAGATCCTCGAGACCCATCTGGGTATTGCCGGGCTCGACCTGGGCATACGCTTCATCACCCCGGTCTTTGACGGCGCGACCGAGGAGGAGATCAAGGGGCTTTTGGGCGAGGCCTTCGACCAGAAATGGGCCCGGCGCAAGGCCGAGGGCTTCGGCCTGGACCGCCGCGAAGAGGAGGTGCTGGCCCGGGCGGCCAAGCTCGGCATCGTGGACGAGAACCTGGACCCCCAGGGGCGGCTGCGCCAGGTGGCCCAGCAGGGCAAGAGCATCCTCTACGACGGGCGAACCGGCGAGCCCATCGAGGCCCCCATCGTGGTCGGGGTGATGTACATCATGAAGCTTTACCACATGGTCGAGGACAAGATGCACGCCCGCTCCACCGGCCCCTACTCGCTCATCACCCAGCAGCCCCTGGGCGGCAAGGCCCAGTTCGGCGGGCAGCGCTTCGGCGAGATGGAGGTGTGGGCGCTCGAGGCCTACGGGGCTTCCCACACCCTGCAGGAGATCCTCACCCTCAAATCCGACGACATCGAGGGCCGCAACGCCGCCTACGAGGCGGTGGTGAAGGGCGAAGACGTGCCCACCGCCAGCGTGCCGGAGAGTTTCCGGGTGCTGGTCAAGGAGCTGCAGTCGCTGGGCTTGGACGTCGAGACCTACGACGAAAACGACCGGAACCTGGACATCTTCGAGGGCCTAGCCTCTAAGCCCGCCGCTAAGCGATAGACGGGGGACCAATGAAACGAGAAGTGAGAAAAGTACGCATCGCCCTGGCCGCACCGGAGAAGATCCGCCAGTGGAGCTACGGCGAGGTCGAAAAGCCCGAGACCATCAACTACCGCACCCTGCGCCCGGAGCGCGACGGCCTCTTCGATGAGCGTATCTTCGGCCCCATCAAGGACTACGAGTGCTCCTGCGGCAAGTACAAGCGCCAGCGCTTCGAGGGCAAGATCTGCGAGCGCTGCGGGGTGGAGGTGACCAAGAGCATCGTGCGCCGTTACCGCATGGGCCACGTCGAGCTGGCCACCCCGGTCGCCCACATCTGGTACGTCAAGGACGTGCCCTCCAAGATCGGTACCCTCTTAGACCTCTCGGCGCAGGAGCTCGAGCAGGTGCTCTACTTCGCCAAGTACATCACCATCGACCCCAAGGGGGCCATGCTGGGTGGCACACCGGTGCAGAAGCGCCAGCTCCTCACCGATGAGGAGTACCGCGAACTGCGCTTTGGCAGACAGGAGACCTACTCGATCCCGCTGGGGGTGGACGCCCTGATCAAGGACGGGGAGGAGGTCAAGCGCGGGCAGGAGCTGGCCCCTGGCGTGCAGAGCAAGATGGACGGGCTGGCCTTCTTCCGCTTCCCCCGGCGCATCCGGGTGGAGTACACCCAGCGCGAGCGGGCCCACCTGACCTTACCCCGCGAGGCCTGGATCGAGCAAAAAACTTACCGGGCGGGGGAACCCCTGGCTGAACTCAGTGAGAAGCACGTGCTCAAGAGCGAGGACTCCGGCGCGGTGCAGATCGTGGAGTTCGAGGAAGGGGCCCTGCTCAAGATCGTAGACCCCGATACCGGCACGGTCTCGGTGGTGTACCTCCTGCCGGTGGGCTTCAAGGCCAAGGTCGGGGAGGGCGAACTCATCTCCAAGGGCGAGGTGCTGGCCGAGGGCAAGGGCCTGATCCGCTTGCCCCGCTCGATCCGGGTCTCGGAGGTCGAGGCTTCCGGAAAGAAGGAGGTCGAGCTCTCCTTGACCCTCGAGTGGAACGAGGCCAAGGACTACCCCCTGCAGCCGCACATGCACGTCTTGGTCTCGGAGGGGATGAAAGTCCGCAAGGGCGAGAAGCTGGTGGGGGCCATTGACCTGGAGGAGGAGATCCACGCCGAGTCCGACGGGGTAGTGCACCTGCACGAGCCCGCCTCCATCGTGGTCATGAAGGCCAAGCTCTACCCCTTCGAAGACGACGTAGAGGTGACCAACGGCGACCGGGTGAGCCCGGGGGATAGCCTGGCCGACGGCGGCAGGGTCAAGAGCGAGATCTACGGCCGGGTGGAGGTGGATCTGGTGCGCTCGAGCGTGCGGGTCATCGAGAGCTACGACATCGACGCCCGCATGGGGGCCGAGGCCATCCAGGCCCTGCTCAAGGATCTGGACCTGGCGGTGCTGGAGGCCGAACTCGAGGCCGAGATGAAGCACCCCAGCCGGGCCAAGCGGGCCAAGGCTAGAAAGCGCCTGGAGGTGGTGCGCTCCTTCCGCGACTCGGGAAATCGCCCGGAGTGGATGGTGCTGGAGGCTGTGCCGGTGCTGCCCCCGGATCTGCGCCCGATGGTGCAGGTGGATGGCGGGCGCTTCGCCACCAGCGACCTCAACGACCTCTACCGCCGCCTCATCAACCGCAACAACCGCCTGAAGAAGCTCCTCGCTCAGGGTGCGCCGGAGATGATCATCCGCAACGAGAAGCGCATGCTGCAAGAGGCGGTGGACGCCCTCCTCGACAACGGCCGCCGCGGCACGCCGGTCACCAACCCCGGCTCTGACCGTGCCCTGCGCTCCCTCACCGACATCCTCTCGGGCAAGCAGGGCCGCTTCCGCCAGAACCTCTTGGGCAAGCGGGTGGACTACTCGGGAAGATCGGTCATCGTGGTGGGGCCACAGCTCAAGCTGCACCAGTGCGGTCTGCCCAAGCGCATGGCCCTGGAGCTCTTCAAGCCCTTCTTGCTCAAGCGCATGGAGGAGAAGGGCATCGCCAACAACATCAAGAACGCCCGGCGCATGCTCGAGCGCCAGCGCGACATCAAGGACGAGGTGTGGGACGCTCTGGAAGAGGTCATCCACGGCAAGGTGGTGCTCCTGAACCGTGCCCCTACCCTGCACCGCCTGGGCATCCAGGCTTTCCAGCCGGTCTTGGTCGAGGGCCAGAGCATCCAACTCCACCCCCTGGTCTGCGAGGCCTTCAACGCTGACTTCGACGGCGACCAGATGGCCGTGCACGTGCCGCTGTCGAGCTACGCCCAGGCCGAGGCCCGCATCCAGATGCTCTCCTCGCACAACCTGCTCTCCCCGGCCTCCGGCGACCCGGTGGCCAAGCCCGCCCGCGACGTGATCCTGGGCCTGTACTACATCACCCAGCTCCGCCGCGAGAAGAAGGGCGCGGGGCGGGAGTTTAAGACCCTCGAGGAGGCCAACGCCGCCTACGAGCGGGGTGAGATCGCCCTCAACGCCCCCATCAAGATCGCCGGGCAGGAGACCAGCCTGGGCCGTATGAAGTTCGTCTTCGCCTCGGTGGACGAGGCCCTCTTGGCGGTACAGAACGGCATCGTGGACCACCAGGACGTGGTCACGGTGCGGATGGGCGACAGGCTCTTGCAGACCAGCCCCGGGCGCATGCTCTTCCTGCGCATCGTGGCCGAGGCGGTGGAAGACCCCCAGGCCGCCCAGCAACTGGTCAACCTCGAGGTGGCCCAGGAGAAGAACTCGCTCTCGGATCTGGTCTACCGCAGCTTCTTGCTCCTGGGCATTGAGAAGACCGCCAAGCTTCTGGATGCCCTCAAGCACTACGGCTTTGTGCTCTCTACCCAGTCGGGGATCACCATCGGCATCGACGATGCGGTGATCCCACCGGAGAAGCGCCGGTACCTCGAGGAGGCCGACGCCAAGCTGGCCCAGATCGAAGCCGCCTTTGAGATGGGCTTCATGACCCAAGAAGAGCGCGTCGCCCAGATCGTGCAGCTCTGGTCGGAGACCACCGAGCGGGTCACCCAGGCGGTGTTCAAGAACTTCGAGGAGAACTTCCCCTTCAACCCGCTCTACGTGATGAGCCAGTCCAAGGCCCGCGGTAACCCCCAGCAGATCCGCCAGATCTCGGGGATGCGCGGCCTGATGGCCAAGCCCTCCGGCGAGACCATCGAGGTGCCGGTGCGGGCTAGCTTCCGTGAAGGGCTCACGGTGCTCGAGTACTTCATCTCCACCCACGGGGCGCGCAAGGGTGGGGCCGACACCGCGCTGCGCACGGCCGATAGTGGCTACCTTACCCGCAAGCTGCACGATGTGGCCCACGAGGTCATCGTGCGCGAGGCCGACTGCGGTACCACCGATTACATCACCATCCCGCTGCTGCAGTTCGACGAGGCCTTCCGCAACAAGCGTCTGCGCAAGCGGAGCGACATCGAGTCGGGGCTGTATGGCCGCACCGTGGCCCGTGAATTCGAGGCCAACGGCAAGGTCTTCAAAGAGGGGGCCCAGCTCTCCCTCGACGACGTGAACACCATCGTCAAGGCGGCCGAGGCGGGCCTCATCGAAGAGGTGGCGGTGCGCTCACCCTTGGTCTGCCGCACCCGATTTGGAGTCTGCCAGCAGTGCTACGGCTGGGACCTCTCCATGGTCAAGCCGGTCAACATCGGTGAGACGGTGGGCGTGGTGGCGGCGGAGTCCATCGGCGAGCCGGGCACCCAGCTCACCATGCGCACCTTCCACACCGGCGGGGTGGCCACCGGCACCGACATCACCCAGGGTCTGCCCCGCGTGATCGAGCTCTTCGAGGCCCGGCGCCCCAAGGTCCGGGCGGTGATCGCCGAGATCGACGGCACGGTCAGGATCGAGGAGGGTGAGGACAAGATCAGCATCTTCGTGATCTCGGAGGGTTTCCAGAAGGAGTACAAGGTGGCCAAGGAGGCCCGCATCACGGTCAAGGACGGCGACCTGGTGGAAGCCGGAGAGCCCCTCACCCGTGGGGCGGTGGACCCCCACCAGCTCCTCGAGGCCAAAGGCCCCGAGGCCGTGGAGCGCTACCTGGTGGACGAGATCCAGCGCGTCTACCGCGCCCAGGGCGTAAAGCTCCACGACAAGCACATCGAGGTCATCGTGCGGCAGATGCTCAAGTACGTGGAGATCGGCGACCCCGGCGAGAGCCGTTTCCTGGAGGGGCAGATCCTCGAGAAGTGGGACGTCGAGGCGGCCAACGAAAAGCTCGCCCAAGAGGGCAAGCTGCCGGCCTCCTGGAAGCCCGTCCTGATGGGCGTGACCAAGTCGGCCCTCTCCACCAAGAGCTGGCTCAGCGCGGCCTCCTTCCAGCACACCACCCACGTGCTCACCGAGGCCGCCATCGCCGGGAAGAAAGACGAACTCATCGGCCTCAAGGAGAACGTCATCCTGGGCAAGCTGATCCCCGCCGGGACCGGTTCCGACCACGTGCGCGATACCCAGGTGGTGGACGGGCGCACCCTGCGCAAGATCGAGGAAGCCCGCCGTGAGGCCGATCAGGCCCCGGCGGTCCCCAGCCGCCGCCCGGCCGTTGGGCAGCGCCAACCCAGCCGCGAGGCCTAGCCCCTAGGGCGTTGAACCGCCCCCCTCCCGCGGGAGGGGGGTTTTGGTCTAGGTGCCTGGGCGGGTGGTTGGCGGACCGGCAAGCTCCGTCAGGGTCATGGCCACTGCTGCCCAAGCGGATCTACGATGGGGCCACAGACCTGGACGGCAGGGCGTCGTTACGCTCCAGACCAGCCCTTGCCGACCTCCCCAACTCGGCTAGCTCTAGACTCCGAACCCTCGACCTCAGACAATGGTCTTATGCCCCTCAATGAGCGCGCCATCCACTTCGACGTCAACGGCCAACGCCTCCACGGAATGCTGCACCTGCCCCTCTTTGGCGGCCCCCATCCCGCCGTCCTCATGCTGCACGGCTTCACCGGGCAGCGCATGGAGCCGCACCGGCTCTTCGTGCTGTTTTCGCGCCTACTGGCCGAAAACGGCATAGCCTCACTGCGCTTCGACTTTCGCGGCTCGGGGGAGTCGGAGGGGAGCTTCAGCGAAATGACCGTGAGCCGCGAACTCGAGGACGTGGTTCAGGCTTACGCCTTCCTCAAAGCCCAACCCGAGATAGACCGCTCCCGGCTCGGGCTGCTGGGCCTCTCGATGGGCGGGATGGTCGCCGCGCTCAGCGTGGCCAACCCCCGGCTCGAGTTCGCTGCCCTGGCCCTGTGGGCCCCGGCGCACCCCAGCGTCTGGCTGAGCCAGATTCCCGCGCGACCGCTGGACGCCCCCACGGTGCTGGCGATCTTCGCGGGGGCCCAGCGGGCCGGCAGGCTTCCGCCGGGGATTGCCGTCCTGGAGGAGCAAGGGGTGATCGACCAAGGAGGTAACCCGGTCTCGCCCGAGTTCTTTGCCGACCTCAGCCGTTACGAGCCCTTTGACGCCGTGACCCGGCACCGCGGCCCCGCGCTCGTAGTCCACGGCACGGCGGACCCGACCGTCCCGTTCGGCCTGGGGGAGGCCTACGCCCAGCGGCTACGCTCCCGGGGTCGGACCATTTTCCACCCGGTTCAAGGGGGCCTCCACACCTTCGAGCGCTGGCCTCACCAAGCCGAGGCGCACCAGGTCACGCTGGAGTTCTTCAGGCAGACCTTGATGCCCCACCCGTTGGACCGGGCGATGGTGCGATAAGCTGGCGATGATGCGGGCCAGGCTGCTCTTCACCTTCCAGCAAGTCGGCGCCGACCTCTTCGCGGCGCGGATGGCTTCGGCCACCTCGGGCAACTACTCGGTGCGTACCCCGGAGGGGCTTTTAATCACCCGGAGTGGTGCTCAGAAGGCGCACCTCACCCCGGAGGACTTGGTCGAGCTGCCCCTCCAGCCCGACCCCGAGAAAGACCAAAGGGCCTCGGTGGAGCGGGTCATCCACCGGGCCATCTACCGCCAGACCGACGCGAGGGCGGTGGTTCACGCCCACCCCCGCTTCGCCATCGTGCTCTCCTATCACCTCGAGCGGATCGTGCCCATTGACCTCGAGGGCCGCTCCTATCTCCCCGAGGTTCCGGTGGTGGCTCCCCCTACCGCCTCGGCCACCGAGGAAGCCGCCCAGGCCGTGGCCGAAGCCCTCAAGACCTACCCGGCCTGCGTGGTGCGGGGGCACGGGGCTTTCGTCAAGGCCAGCCAGGAGACCCCCGAGCAGTCCTTGCTCAAGGCCTACTCCTTGGCGACCAGCCTGGAAGAGGCCTGCGAGATCCTCTACTACCACCACCTGTGGAACCGAGGCGGTCGAGGATGAGGGTTTTGTTCGTCGAAGGGAAAGACCGGGAAACCCTACAGGGTCTCGCCCGGCGCTTCCCCCACCCCTACCGGCTCCTGTACCGCCCGGAGCAGGGGTTGTACCTGCTCGAGGCCTGGGCCATCGGGGAGGAGATGCAGCGCGAGGCGGCCAGGCTCGAGGGTTTCCGCTGCTGGGCCTTTGAACTCGTCGAGGAAGGAAGCCGGGCCTAGCCCTTGACGCTGGGCCGGCGAGCCCCGACATTGGGTCTATGCGCGAGGAGATCGGCTATATCCCCATCGGCGACGTCGAGCTTTACCTGGAGGACGTGGGGCCGGGAGAGGCCCCGGTGATGGCCTTCCTCCACGGCGGGCCGGGGGGGTCTTCCTATGCCTTCCGCGAGGGGGTGGGGGACGACCTGGAAGACTACCGGGTGCTCTACTTCGACCAGCGGGGCTCGGGCCGCAGCCCGGAACTCCCCCAAGATCCCCGGCTCTTCACCGTGGATGCCCTGGTGGAGGATCTGGAAGCCCTGCGCCGCGAGCTGGGCATCGCCGAGTGGACCCTCCTCTCGCACGGCTTTGGCGCGGTGGTTGCCCTCGAGTACACCCGCAAAAATCCCCAGCACGTAGATGGCTTGATCCTGGTGGCCCCCTGGATCAGCTATCCCCAACTGGCCCGCCGCCTGTTTCGGGCCGCGCTGGCCTTGCGCGGGGTGCCGGACGCCGAAGCCCCGGAGGACCCCAGGCTGGCCCTGGCCGAGGCCTTCCGCGAGACCGAGCCCAAGGCCGTCTTCGACGCCTTGATGTTCCCCAGCCAGCACTCCCGGCTGGAGTACGAGTGGCTGGCCGAGGGCTCGAGCATCCTGGGCAACCAGGGGCCGGGGCGGATGTTCGCTTACAACGGGCTGTGGAACCTCGACTACACCCCCTATCTCTTTGACCTGGCCAAAGCCCCGGCGGTGATCGTGGGGGCCCAGGATGGCACCAGCTATCCCGAACAGGCCGAATGGGTCGCTGACCTCACCGGGGGGAGCCTGGAGGTGCTGGAGGGGGCCGGGCACTACCCCTGGATTGACCAGCCGGAGGCCTTCCGGGAGGCGCTTTATCGTGCTCTGGACAGCCTGGCCTAATCTATCCGCGGCCTACCATTCAGGGGCGGCGGGACTCATACAATTAATCTGGTGAGGCGCCCTTCCGATCTGCACCATCGTCATGCCCGGGCCTGGGCTGGCCTGGCCCGACAGCCTTTCCTGCTGGCCGTGCGCGATGGCCGGGTGAGCCGATCGGCCATCCGCCGCTGGCTGGCCCAGGACTACCTCTTCGTCGAGGGGCTGATGCGCTTTCAGGCCGGCCTGCTCCGCCGCGCCCCCCATGCCCACCGGCTGATCCTGGCCCAGGGGGTGGTCTATACGGTGCGCGAGCTGGACTGGCTGCACATGCAAGACCTGGACCTGGCCGCCCGGCCCCACCCTGCGGTGGCCCGGTACCTGGACTACCTAGATGAGCTCGAGGCCCAGCCCTATCCACTGGCGGCGGTGCTGCACTGGGCGTTGCAGCGCTGCTTCATAGACGCTTGGTTGGCGGTCAAGCCCGGGGCGCATTGGTACGGCGAGGGCCCCTTGAGCGAACTGGTGCGGCACTGGACCCTCCCTGAGTTCCAGGCCCTGCTCCACGACCTGGGGGAGATCGCCCTGGAAGCCGAGGCCCAGACCGACCCCGCCCGGCTGGAGGGGCACCTGGGGCGCATGCTGGCCTACGAGAAGGCCATGTGGCAGATGGCCTGGGAGTACGCTCAGGAATAGCCCGCGCCCTAAAGACCGTGAAACCCTTACTGGCCCTGCGCGAACGCCACCTCGAGGCCTGGACCGCCTTGGAGGATGAGCCTTTCGTCCGGCTGTTGGCTGCGGGAAAGGTCCCCCCCACCGCAGCCAGACGCTGGCTCGAGCAGTGCCACCACTGGGACGAGGGCCTGTTGCACTTCCTGAGCGCTTTGTTGTGCAAGGCCCCCCAGACCCACCGGCGGGTGCTGGCCCTGGCCATCCAGGCCGTGGTGGAAGAGATCGACGTGCTCCAAGCCAATGAGGAGCTGGACCATTCCGCCCCCATACACCCCAGCCGCCGGGAGTACCTGGCCTTCTTGCAGGAACTCCAGGCCCAGCCCTACGCGGTGGCGATGGTGATCCACTGGGTGATTTACCGAGCGTTTTTCGATGCCTGGTTCTCGGCAAAGCCCCAGGATGGCCCGCTGGCTGAGTTTAGCGAACTCTGGGGCACCCCCGAGCTACAGGCCCTCCAGCGCGACCTGGCGGTGCTGGCGGTGGAGGTGGTGGCCCAGGCCGACCCGGCAGAGCTCGAGCGTCTGACCCAGCGGGTGCTCGAGCTCGAGCGGCAGAGCTGGCGGATGGCCTGGGAGTTCGTACAGGAGGCCGGGCAACCCCCTTGACCGAGTCCCCCTCCTCAAGAGCACCTCGTCCTGGTATACTCGTACCTCGCGTGGCCTGAAGATGTTTCGGGTCAGCCCGAAAGGAGGTGAGCATGCCCCAGTACGACCTTAATGTGATGCTGAGCCCCAACCTCGACCCCGCCCAGATAGCGCTGGAGAAGGACCAGATCCAGGCCGCCCTCGAGCGCCACAAGGCCACCGTCAGGAACCTCGACGAGTGGGGGAGCCGGCGCCTGGCCTATCCCATCGAGAAAGACCGCGAAGGCTACTTTTTGATGTACACCGTAGAGCTGGATAAGGAGGCGGTCAACCCGCTCGAGAGAGAACTCCTGATCCGCGACAACGTGCGCCGGGTGATGATCGTGCGCGAGCGCCAAGAGGCCAAGGTGAGCAAGCGTTCCCAGTCGCAACGAGCCTAAGGGACCCCCCAAGCCGGGGTATTGCATTTTGGGGAAAGATCGTGCACACTCAAAGCAATCCCCGAAAAAGCAGACCGCTTGCGGGGTAGACGCTAGACCGAGACGTACATCGCTAGAGGAAAAGGACTGTGACGGATATGGCAAGAGGCTTGAACCGCGTTTACCTAGTCGGCACCCTGACCCAAAACCCCGAGATGCGTTATACCCCCGGCGGCCTGGCCGTCCTGGAGCTCAACCTGGGGGGCAACGACCTCATCACCGACGAGTCCGGCAACACCCGCGAGCTGCCCTGGTACCACCGGGTGAAGATGCTGGGCAAGGCGGCGGAGTTCTGGGGCGATGGCCTGGGGGCGGGGACCGCCCTGTTGGTGGAGGGCAGGCTCGAGTACCGTTCTTGGGAACAAGACGGGCAGAAGAGGAGCAGCCTGGAGATCCGGGCCGACCGGCTCGAGCTAGTGAGCCTGGAGGGCAAGCGGGGTGACCTCACCGTCACCGATGCCCGGGGGCAGCAGCGGCTGCGCGAGGGGCTCAACCACGTGCTCTTGGCGGGCAACCTGACCCGCGACCCCGAGCTGCGCTACACCCCCCAAGGCACCCCCGTGACCCGCTTCTCGCTGGCCGTCAACGAGCGCTTCACGAGCAAGGGGGCCGAGGGGGAGAAGACCCACTACGTAGACGCACAAGCCTGGAGAGACCTGGCCGAATGGGCCGCCGAACTCAAAAAAGGAGACGGGGCTTTCCTTATCGGACGCTTGGTCAATGACTCCTGGACAGCTCAGGATGGCACCCGCCGCTACACCACGCGTGTGGAGGTGAGCCGCCTCGAGCGCCTTGCCCGTGGAGCTGGCACCGGTGGAACCGGCTCCCAGGGCGCGCCGCAGAGTGCCGCGCCGAAAGGCCGTGCGGGCAAGGTGGATATCGATGAAGGCTTGGAAGACTTCCCACCAGAGGAGGATTTACCGTTTTGAGCAGCAAAAAAGTTTCTAAACCCAAACCCGCAGGCGAGCGGGGTGAACGCGGGATGCGCCGCAGCCGCAAGCCCAAAGTGGCCGCCGCCCTCGGTGAGTTCAGCCTGACCGACTACAAGAACGTGGACGTCCTGAAGCGCTTCCTGTCGGAGACCGGCAAGATCCTGCCGCGCCGCCGTACCGGCCTGAACGCCCAGGAGCAGCGCAAGATCGCCCGCACCATCAAACGGGCGCGGATGCTGGGGCTCTTGCCCTTCACCGACAAGCTGGTGCGCAAGTAGGGGGTGGGGCGATGAAGGTGATTTTGCTCGAGCCCATGGAGAACCTGGGCGACGTCGGTGCGGTGGTCAACGTCAAGCCCGGCTACGCCCGCAACTACCTGCTGCCCCGCGGTCTGGCCACCATCGCCAGCGAGTCCAACCTGCGCGCCCTGGAGGCCAAGATCCGCGCCCAGGCCAAGCGCTCCGCCGAGCGCAAGGCCGAGGCTGAACGCCTAAAGGAGCTCCTCGAGCCCCTCACCCTGACCTTGAAGGTCAAGGCCGGGGAGTCCAAGATCTACGGATCGGTGACCGCCCGGGATATCGCCGAAGCCCTCGAGGCCCAGCACCAGATCGGCATCGACCCCAAGCGGCTGGTGCTGGAGAAGCCCATCAAGGAGCTGGGCGAATATACCCTAGCCTATAAGCCCCACCCCGAGGTTCCCATAAACCTCAAGGTGAGCGTGCAGGCCATCAAAGAGTAGAAGGTGCATCCTGTGAGGGCGGGCCCCGGGCCCGCCCTTTGGCTTGCGCCGGGGGATGGCTCGTAGGGTAAGATGGGCCAAAGATCGCCTAAGCCATGGGCGTCTTGCGTTTTGCGTTTAGCGTCTTGCTCTTTGCGCACCACCTACGGCTCACCTCGGGCCCCCGCCCGCCGCTACCGGATGATCGCGCCCACGATGAGGTTGACCAGGAAAGTTCCCACCGCCGCTACCAGCAGGGTGAGCCAGATCTTGCCCCCTTCCCTGAGGTTCAAGCTCGACTGCACCGCCAAATAGGCGAAGTATACGTTGGCCGCCAGGGTTACGATCCCCAGGAGCGGCACCAGGAAGATGCCGATCAGGGTGATGATCAACAGCAGCGTAAGCACCGAGAAGAGCACCGTGAGGGGGGCCCAGAACAGGGCGAAGGCGTAGGCTACTTGGTCCAGGCTGCCGGTTCCGCCCTGGTTTTTGCCGAAGTAGAAGACCAGGTAGGTAAAGGCCAAGAACCCCACGATGGTCCCGATGACCCTGGCCAGGAAGCCCCCCACCCCGCCCCCCGGGCCGAACAAACCGCTGATGATCGAGGCCAGCAGCACATAGACCAAAGCTTCGCGCAGGCCGCCTTTGCCCTCGTACTGCTCGAAGGTGGCCACGCTGGGCTTGGTGAGCACCTGCACACTCTGGCTCCACATGTTCCGGATCGTGTCGGTGATGGACGCGCTGGGGTTCATACCCTTCCCTCCTTGGGATCCTACGAGGTTCAGGCCCAGTCTACTCCACGGGGTGCGAGCTGGGAAAGCTCGAGTCTGTAATGCCCCTTCCAGCCACCAGGGCCAGACCGCGTATGCTTAAAGGCGTGAACCGGGGGTTCGATTTTCAGGTCGAGGATCTGGGGCTCATGCCCTACGCGGAGGCCTGGGAGCGCCAGAAGACGGTCCACGCCGAGGTGGTAGCGGGGGTCCGTCCGCCCACGCTGCTTTTGGTCGAGCACCCCAAGGTGCTCACGCTGGGGCGCGGGGCCGACGGGCACAACCTGCTCTTTCCCCAGGACTGGTACCGGGCCCAAGGCTTCGAGCTTTACTGGGTCGAGCGCGGGGGCGACGTGACCTACCACGGCCCCGGCCAGCTGGTGGGCTACCCGATCTTCCCGGTAGGGCGGCGGGTGCGCGACTTTTTACGCCAGATCGAATCGGCGGTGATGCGGGTGGCCGAGTCTTATGGGGTGGCCAGCTACCCCAGCCCCGGCTATGCCGGGGTGTGGGTCAAGACCCGGGATCCTTTCGGCTTGGACTACGAGGAGAAGCTCTGCGCCATCGGGGTGGCGGTGAAGCAGGATGTCTCCTTCCATGGCTTCGCCCTGAACGTCAACACGAACCTCGAGGACTTCTCGGTGATCGTTCCCTGTGGCCTGGTGGGCAAGGGCGTGACCTCGCTGCAAAAGCTGCTCGGGAGGGCGGTTCCGCTGGAGGAGGTCAAGGCTCGAGTGGTGGCGGCGTTCAAACGGGAGTTCTCCAAAGATCCTTTGACCTACGACGTATAAGACGAGGGAATATGAGCGACAGCCTCAAAACCGTACAGCTCCCCGACTTCCAGACCGGCGGCCTGATCGAACTCAAGGTGATCGAAAACGGGGTCGCCACCCAGCGCAGCGAACCCCCCGATCGCCACAAACCGGCCTGGCTCAGAGCCACCTTCCCCACCGGGCCCAACTACACCCGGCTCAAGGAGATGACCACCCGGCTCAAGCTCTACACGGTCTGCCAGGAGGCCATGTGCCCCAACATCGGGGAGTGCTGGGCTCATGGGACCATGACCATCATGGTGCTGGGGGGCATCTGCACCCGGGCCTGCAAGTTCTGCGCGGTGGACACCGGCAACCCCAAGGGCTGGGTGGACCCGCTCGAGCCCCTCCACGTGGCCCAGGCGGTGGCCGAGATGAGCCTACGCTACGTGGTGCTGACCTCGGTGGACCGCGACGACCTCCCCGACGGCGGGGCGGCCCACTTTGCCGAGGTGGTGCGGCAGATCAAGCTGCGCGATCCGGGGGTGAAGGTCGAGACCCTCACCCCCGACTTTCGCGGCCAGGTGAAGGACGTGGAGACCGTGGCCGACTCGGGCGTGGACGTCTTCGCCCACAACCTCGAGACCGTGCGCCGCCTGACCCCTCGGGTTCGCGACCCCCGCGCGGGCTACGACCAGAGCCTGCGGGTGCTCGAGCACGCTAAAAAGTACCGCCCGGAGATGCTCACCAAGTCCTCGTTGATGCTGGGCCTGGGCGAGACCGACGAGGAGATCCGCCAGGCCATGAAGGACCTGCGGGCGGCGGGTGTGGACATTGTGACCTTGGGGCAGTACCTCCGCCCCACCCGGCACCACCTCCCGGTCGAGCGCTACGTGACCCCTGAGGAGTTCGCCCTCTACCAGCAGTGGGGCTACGAGGAAGGCTTCATGGAGGTCTTCAGCGGGCCGTTGGTGCGCAGCAGCTACCGGGCCGAGAAGGTGTTCTTCGAGGCGACGAAAGGGTAGAGATGGCCCTCCCTCAACCGCGAAACCCCGTCGGGCGGGTGCTGGCTCGAGGGGACGTGGGGTGCATCCTGCTCTTCTCGCTGGTCGGACAGGCCTTTCACGGTAGCTTGAACAGCCTGGGGGCGGCTTTGACCGGCATTCTGCACAACGCCCTGCCGATCCTGGGGGTGTGGCTTTTGCTCTCGCCCTTCCTGCGCACCTACACCCGCCCCACCTGGCGCAACCTGCTCACCACCTGGATCTTGGCGGTTCCGGCGGGGGTGTGGCTGCGCTACATGGCCCTGGGCAAGCCCTTCGACCTGGGATTTTTGGTTTTTCTGCTGGTCACCCTGGGCGTGACCCTGGCCTTTTTGCTGGCCTGGCGGGTGCTGGCCGGCTGGCTGCTACGCCGCTCTACGGTTCGTTCAAACCCCTAGTCCTCCTCAGACCACAGGGTGCTAAAGTGAGCCGGACGAGGGGCGAAAAAGCACACCGAGAGCGTACACTCCGATGGCCGCTGCAACCGTGTTGCTGAGGTCTTCTTTGGGGACGGAGGCCATGCTCCCGTGGGTCGGGGACGGCCTAGGGAGTGCGCCAGCGGGTTGGCCCTCCTCAGCCAGGATCCATGCCCGGCACCCCCTACGTCTAGGGGTAGGCCATGGCCTTCAGGATCAACACCCCGTCCCCCGGGAGTTGCAGGGTTCCCGAGAGAGGCTCGCCGGAAAACCCGCGGGTCGCCAGGAGCACCTTCCAGGTGGCGCCCATCGGCAGGTGGAGGGGCTGGGTGGCGCTCGAGAAGTTGAGCGCGACCAGGATCCGCTCCTCCCCCAGCTGTCGCTCGTAGCAGAACACCGCCCGGTGGGCAGGGAGGCGCCCGTAGGAGCCAAGCCGCAAGGCGGGCTCGGCCTTGCGGAGCCGGAGCAGGGCCTTATACCAGTTCAGGAGCGAGCCCGGGTCGTTTCGCTGGGCCTCTACGTTGACCGAGGGGTAGTTGGGGTTCACCGGCAGCCAGGGCTCCCCGGTGGAAAAGCCCGCGTTGGCCTGGGCGCTCCACTGCATGGGGGTGCGCACCGGGTCGCGCCCGGGGTGAAAGGGCCAGTATTTTTTGCCCAGAGGGTCTTGCAGGCGGCGGCGGGGGATGCGGGTGTTGGACATCCCGATCTCCTCGCCGTAGTAGAGGAACGGCGTGCCCCGCAGGGTGAGGAGCATCGCCGCCGCCACCTTGGCCCGGGCCACCGAGTTCCCGTAGCGGCTGAAGGCCCGGGGCTGGTCGTGGTTGGAGAGGGTGTAGTTGGGCCAGTCCTGGGGCCCCAGGGCTCCCTCGAAGCGCTCGACGGCCCCGGCGAAGGCCTCGGCCTGCCAGGGGCAGTAGGTGAAGGCGAAGTTGAAGGCCATGTGCAGCCCCCGCCCCTGGTCGTAGTAGGCCGCGACCAGCTCGGGGTTGCCGGGTGGGGGGGTGAAGACCTCGCCCACCGTGAAGCCCCCGTACTCGTCGGCGATGCGGCGGATCTCCCGCATGATGGCGATGGCCTCCGGGCGGTCCTTGTCGTAGAGGTGGTGCTGCCACTCGTAAGGGCGCAGCCCGCCGAAGGGCTTGGGCGGGTTATCCCGCCACCGGTCGTCTTTGATGAACCAGTTCACCACGTCCAGCCGGAAGCCGTCCACCCCGAGCTCGAGCCAGTAGCGCATCACCGCAAACAGGGCCTCTCGGAGTTCGGGGTTGCGCCAGTTCAGGTCGGGCTGTTGGGGCAGAAAGCTGTGCAGATAGAACTGCCCGGTGGGTTCGTGCCAGGCCCAGGCCCGCCCGCCGAAGACCCCCAGCCAGTTGTTGGGGGGGCTGCGCTTGCCCCAAGGGGAGGGCTTCCCGTCGTGCCAGATGTACCAGTCGCGTTTGGGGCTATGGCGGTGGCGGCTGGATTCAACGAACCAGGGGTGCAGGTGCGAGGTGTGATTCAAGACCAGGTCGAGCAGAATCCGTATCCCGCGCCGATGGGCTTGGTCCAGGAGGGTCTGGAAGTCCTCGAGCGTCCCATATTCGGGCGAGACGCCCCGGTAGTCGCTCACGTCGTAGCCGAAGTCGTACATCGGGGAGGGGTTGATGGGGGAGAGCCACAGGGCGTCCACCCCGAGGTCGGCCAGGTAATCGAGCCTCGAGAGGATGCCCGGCAGGTCCCCGATCCCGTCGGCGTTTGAGTCCTGGAAGGAGCGCGGGTAGATCTGGTAGATGACCCCGGTCTTCCACCAGGGAACCTGCGATTTTTGCGGAGGAGCGGTGGGGTTCATGGGTTTCGCGGATTGGCCTTGGCCACACTGGATAGTCCCATCATATCGAGATGCCCGCGAAAGCACGGCAGTGGGAGGGCTAGCCGGGGGGCGGGTTGGGCGTAGGGGTATGATCGGCCTATGGCGGATCGTCAAAAAGTCGGGTTTATCGGGCTGGGGGCGATGGGCTGGCCGATCGCGGGGCATCTGGCCAGGAAGTTCGAGACCTTGGTGTGGAACCGCACCTTGGCCAAGGCCGAGGCCCACGCCAGGGAGTTCGGCTCGAGGGCGGTCTCCCTGCAAGAGCTGGCCGAGGCCGACCTGATCTTCACCTGTGTGCCGGTCTCACAGGACGTGGACGACCTGGCCCGGGCCCTCCTGCCCCATCTGCGCCCCGGAACCCTGTGGGTCGACAACACCTCCGGCGAACCCGAACTGGCCCGGCAGACCGCGCGGATGTTGGCCGAGCGGGGGGTCGGCTACCTGGACGCGCCGCTCTCGGGCGGGGTGGTGGGGGCGCAGAACGCCCGCTCCACGGTGATGGTGGGTGGGGAGGCCACCGACTTCGAACGGGCCAAGCCCTTCCTGGAAGCCTACTGCGCCAAGATCGTCCACGTGGGGCCGCTGGGCGCGGGACACGCCGTCAAGGCGGTGAACAACGCCCTGCTGGCGGTGAACCTGTGGGCTTTGAGCGAGGGGATGGTGGCGTTGGTGAAGCAGGGGGTGAGCGCGGGGCTGGCCTTGGAGGTCATCAATGCTTCCTCTGGGCGCAGCAACGTGAGCGAGAACCTGTTCCCCAGCCGGGTGCTTACCCGGAGCTTCCCCAACACCTTCGCGCTGGGTTTGCTGGTCAAGGACCTGGGGATCTGTCTAAAAGTGCTGGAGGGTGCAGCCACCCCGGCCCCCCTGCTGCGCCAGTTGCGGGAGCTGTTTTTGGTAGCGCAACAGGAGGTCGGCTCGAGCGATGTAGACCACACCGCGGTGGCGCGGCTGTTGGAGCGGTGGAGCGGGGTGGAGATCGGCTAGCTGTTCTTGCGCCGGGCAGAAGCATCTGCCTGGGGGGAAGCGGGGTACCTAGAAATTCCCCGCGTAGCGGATGCCCCCCAAGAGGTGCTGAAGAAAAGAGGCGTTTTCGTAGTCCGGTGGGTTAGCTCCACCTACTGTGTACCACGAGCGCCCTCCATCGTAAGCCCTGTACCAGGAGAACCGGTGATCGGCCCCCATTGTCCCACCCGGAGGGTTGCGGTCGTCAAGGCAAAAATCTAATAGATATCCTCTGGCTTTTTCTCCATCTTCCCGGTGAGCCAGTACAGCACCCGCTCGGCCACGTTCTCGAGGTGATCCCCCAGCCGTTCATAGCTGCGGGCGATGCGCATCAGGGTGAGGGCTTTAGAGATGGTGCGGGGATCTTCCATCATGTAGGTGAGCAGTTCGCGGGTCACCTCCTCATAGAGCCCGTCCACCTCGTCATCGCGGCGCAGCAATTCTTTAGCGGCATTGAGGTCGCGCTCGGCCAGGGCCTTAGCCAGCAGGTCGAGCATGAGGGTGAGGCGGCGACCCATGTCGGGAAGGGTGATGTAGTTCTTGAGCGGGGGTTCCTTGGCCAGCAGGATCACGTCCTCGGCCACGTGCTTGGCGTAGTCCCCGGCCCGCTCGAGGTCGGTGAGGGCTTTGATCACGGTAAAGGCGAAGCGCAGGTCCGAGGCCACCGGTTGCTGACGGGCCATCAGGGTGATGGCTTCGCCCTCGATCTTTAGCTCGAGCGCATCCACCTGTTGGTCTTGGGCGATGACCTCCTGGGCCAGCTTGGGGTCTTGCAGGTAGAGGGCCTCGGCGCTTTTCTCGGTCATCTCACGCACCAGCGAGATCAGCCGGATGCTCTCTTCGGTTAGCTTGTTGAGTTCGCGTTCTAAGGCTTCGCGCATGATTGCTCCTTGGCTACCGTGCTGCTTTTGCAGCGCAATGCGGGAAGGTCAGGCCGAAGGCATTGCCCCGGCTGGGCCCCTCTTCCCAGGTCCGGCCATAGGCTTGACCACCCCAACTACCGGCCAGCCGCCGCACCAAGGCCAGCCCCAACCCGCTCCCCCGGACGCTGGCGGCGTGGACGCCCCGCTTCCCCGCCTGGAATAGGCTTTCGTAGTCAGGAAGAGGTTGGCCAAGGTCTCGCACCTCGAGTCGTAGGCCCTCCGGCGTTGCCTCGCTCACCACCTTGACCTCGCCGGGGGGACCGTACTTGAGGGCATTCTCCAGCAGGTTCAACAGGGCCTGGTACACCGCATCGGGATTGGCCTGTACCGTGTGAGGGATCTCCCAGGTGATCCAGGAGCCCCCTTTGGCCATCTGGGGGGCCAAAAAACGCTCCAGCCGGGGTTGCAGCTCGTTGAGGGCGAAAGTGCGCTCCCGGCCGGGCGGGCGGGTAAGCGGCAGATCCTCGACCAGCCTCGAGAGCCGTTGGGCCTCATGCTGGATCATCTCGAGGGCTTCCTGGGCCTGGGGCTGAGGCAACCCTTGCAGCAGGGCATCGAGCAGGGAGAGCATCCCCGCTACCGGGGTGCGGAACTCGTGAGCCAGGGTCCGGCTGGTCGCCTCGAGGGCTTCTTGGCGGGCTTTCTCCTGGGTTTTGTCCCACAGCAGCAGGTGGCCCGCCGGGTCGGCCTTGGCCCAGAGGGTGCGCCCGCGTACTTCCACCGTGGCCTCCCCCCCCAGTTGGCAGAGGGCCTCCAGACGGTGGTCGCGCAGGGCCAACAGCAAAGATCGGCCGGTCACCCGCTCGCGCTCCACCCCGAGCATGGCAGCAGCAGCGGGGTTCAGATAGCCCACCCGTTCCTCGCTGAAGATCACCAAGCCTTCGCGGGCTTGTTCCCAGGCCGCTTCCATGGCCTTGCTTTGCCTCACACCGAGCGCATCCATAACGATATCTACCATCGTAGCAAGCGCCGGTAAGCGGAGTGCCATGGGAACTTATTCCCTGAAGCGGTAGCCCACCCCGCGCAAGGTCTCGAGGAAGCGGGGTAGCTTGGGGTCTTCCCGAAGCTTCTCGCGCAGCTGGGCCACATGCTGGTCCACGGTGCGGGCGGTGCCCATGAACTCTGGCCCCCACACCCGCTCGAGCAGCTCCTCACGGCTATAGACCCGCCCGGGATGGCGGGCTAGGAAGGCCAGCAGGTCGAACTCGCGCCGGGTGAGGTCGAGGGGCTCACCATCCAGGCGGGCCTGATGGCGCTCGAGGTCCAAAGCCAGCCCGCCCCGCTCGATCCGCCCGCCTTTCCCGCTGCGGCGCAAGAGGGCCTGGATACGGGCTAGGAGTTCGGGGGTGGAGAAGGGCTTGGTCAGGTAGTCGTCGGCCCCGCGGGTCAGCCCCTCCACTCGGTCGCCCTCCCCCGCCCGGGCCGTGAGCATCAGCACCGGCAGGTTTTCGTAGCGGCCGTCGCGGCGCAGGCGCTCGAGCAGCCGCACCCCCGGCTCGTCGGGCAGCATCCAGTCGAGCACCACCAGATCAGCCTGGGATAGCTGCTCCCAAGCCTCGGTGGCGGTGGCGGCCTCCAGAACTTGGTGTCCGGCCCGGCTCAGGGACAGGCGCAAGCCCATCCGTACGGCGGGCTCATCCTCGACCACCAAAAGCTTCGGCATCACGGTTCAGTGTAAGGCCGGGGTTGTCAGGGGAGTGTCAGGGAGTGCCCTGAACCCCCAGCCCCCATTTTGGTTTATGCTTGGACCAGAATGTCACACCATCCAGCCGACCCCACCCACCGCGACGATGGCCCTTCCAGCAGATTCGCCCACCTCCATCAGCACACCCAGTTCTCCCTGCTGGACGGGGCCGCGCGCCTCAAGGACCTCCTCCAGTGGGTCAAGAAGGTCAGCCCCGCCGAGCCCATGCTGGCCATGACCGACCACGGCAACATGTTCGGGGCGGTGCAGTTTTACAAGTACGCCACCGAGGCTGGGGTCAAGCCCATCCTCGGCTACGAGGCCTACGTGGCGGCTGAGAGCCGCTTCGACCGCAAGCAGGGGAAGGGCCTGGATGGGGGCTACTTCCACCTCACCCTGCTGGCCAAGGACTTCGAGGGCTACCAGAACCTCTGCCGCCTGGCCAGCCGGGCCTACCTCGAGGGCTTCTACGGCAAGCCCCGCATCGACCGCGAGATCCTGCGCGAACACAACGCGGGCCTCATCGCGCTGTCGGGCTGCTTGGGGGCGGAGATCCCCCAGTTCATCCTGCAAGAGCGCTTTGAAGACGCCGAGCGCCGCCTGCTGGAGTACCTCTCGATCTTCGGGGAGGGGCGCTACTTCATCGAGATCCAGAACCACGGGCTGGAGGAGCAGAAAAAGGTCAACCGGGTGCTCAAGGAGTTGGCCGACAAGTACGGCCTGGGCGTGGTGGCCACCAACGACGGGCACTACGTGCTGAGGGAGGACGCCGAGGCCCACGCGGTGCTGCTGGCGGTGCAGTCCAAGGCCACCTGGGATGACCCGAACCGCTGGAAGTTCCCCTGCGACGAGTTCTACGTCAAGACCCCCGAGGAGATGCGCAGGGCCTTCGAGGGTGAGCGCGAGCTGTGGGGGGGGCGCTTCGACGAGCTGTTCAGCAACTCGCTCGAGATCGGGCGGATGTGCAACGTGGATCTGGTGCCCAAGCGGGTGCAGTACCGCATCCCCAAGTACCCCCTGCCCGAGGGCCGCACCGAGGTGACCTACTTCCGCGAGCTCACCTTCAGCGGCCTGCTGGAGCGCTACCCCGACCGGGTCAGCGAGGACCTCTACCGCGAGTTCCTGCGCAGGCTGGGCCGGCCGGTGCCCCATGGGGACGGGGAGGCGCTGGCCAAGGCCCTGGCCGAGCTCGAGGACCTCGAGGCCGCCCGCCGATACCTCCCCGACCTCCAGGAGGGCCTGGAGTGGGGGCCCTGGGAGATCCTCTCCCGGGCCGTCTACGAGCTCACCGTGGTCGAGCGCATGGGCTTCCCCGGTTACTTGCTCATCGTCCAGGACTTCATCAACTGGGCCAAGGACGCTGGCATCAGCGTGGGGCCGGGGCGCGGCTCGGCGGCGGGTAGCCTGGTGGCCTACGCCACCGGCATCACCAACATCGATCCCCTGGCCTACGACCTGCTCTTCGAGCGCTTCCTCAACCCGGCCCGGGTCTCCATGCCCGACATCGACACCGACTTCTCCGACGTGCGCCGCGGCGAGGTGATTGAATATGTGCGCCAGCGCTACGGCGACGAGATGGTGGCCCAGATCGGCACCTTCGGCACCTTGGCCTCCAAGGCCGCCATCAAGGACGCCGCGCGGGTCTTCGGGCTGCCCGTCAAGAAGGCCGACGAGCTGGCCAAGCTCATCCCGGTGGTCTTCGGCAAGCCCACCCCCCTGGAGAAGGCCATCGAGACCATCCCCGACCTGCGGGCCGAGATGGAGAAAGACCCGCTGGTGGCGCGGGTGATGGAGGTAGCGAAGAAGCTCGAGGGCTTGAGCCGCCAGTCCAGCGTGCACGCCGCGGGCGTGGTGATCTCCGACGTGCCCCTGCAGGATTATGTCCCCCTGATGCGAGCAGGCGACGGCGGGGGCAAGGTCACCCAGTACGACATGAGCTCGGTGGAGGCCCTGGGCTTTCTCAAGATGGACTTCCTGGGCCTCAGGACGCTCTCCTTCCTCGACGAGTGCCGGCGCATCATCAAGGAATCCAGGGGAGTGGACGTCGACTACGACGCCCTGCCCACCGACGACGAGAAGACCTTCGAGCTGTTGGGGCGCGGCGAGACCAAGGGCATCTTCCAGCTCGACTCCGCCGGCATGACCTCCACCGTGCGCGGGCTCAAGCCCCGGCGCATCCAGGACATCATCGCCCTGGGCGCGCTGTACCGGCCCGGCCCCATGGAGAACATCCCCGCCTACATCCGCCGCCACCACGGGCGAGAGCCCGTCGAGTACCCGCAGTTCCCCAACGCGGCCAAGTACCTCGAGCCCATCCTGCGCGAGACCTACGGCATCCCCGTCTACCAGGAGCAGATCATGCAGATCGCCTCAGCCGCAGCCGGCTACAGCCTGGGCGAGGCCGACCTGCTCAGGCGGGCCATGGGCAAGAAGAAGATGGAGGAGATGATCAAGCACCGCGCCCAGTTCAAGAAGGGCGCGGCGGAGCGGGGCATCCCTGAGGACGAGGCCGACCGGCTCTTCGACCTGCTCGAGGCCTTCGCCAACTACGGCTTCAACAAGTGCGTAACCGGTGAGACCCGCCTGGTGGACGCACGAACGGGCCTCCGAGTGCGGGTGCTGGACATTGTGCAGGGGCGAGCCGAGGGTGTGTGCGTGCCCTCGCTCGACGAGACGAGCTTGAGGATCGTTCCCAAGCCTGTGGTGGACGCTTTTGCAAGCGGGAAAGCGATGGTCTACCGGCTCACCACCGAAACCGGGCGCAGCTTGGAGGCCACCGCTAACCACCCCTTCTACACTCCGCAGGGCTGGCAGAACCTCGAGGCGCTATCCCCTGGGGATTTTGTCGCCGTGCCGCGCCACCTGCCGTACCGGGCCTCGGACTCCATGGAGACACACCAACTGGTGGTGCTGGGTTACGCCCTTTCCGAGGGCAACCTATGCCATCCCGCCGGCTTCTACATCTACAGCACGGGCGAAGAGGAGCTGGCGGATTACCTGGAGCATTTGGGGCGTTTCCCCAACACCACCTACACCCTTGACCGCAGCAAACGTGCGGCCTCGGTCTACACCAAGCGGATCCACCGGTCGAAGGAGTCCGCAGCGACAGAGTTTTTGCGGGGGCTCGGGGTGCTGGGTTTGAAAGCCTGTAGTAAGCGGGTTCCTGAGCGGATATTCGCTCTGCCCCGGGAGCAGATCGCGGTGTTTCTGGGCCGTTTGTGGACTGGAGATGGAGGAATCCAGCCATCCACAAGGTTGATTCACTACGCTACCTCCTCCAAACAACTCGCGCAGGACCTTCAGCACTTGCTGCTGCGTCTGGGCTTGCAGAGCCGGGTACATAGCAAAACCTTCAAGTACCGAGGCTCCGCAAGACCGGGTTACGCCGTTCACCTTTTGGGCGGTGAGGAAGCGGTGAGGGCTTTTGCCCTTCAGGTGGGACCCCATCTGGTGGGTAAGCGCAGGCGTGACTTGGAAGCCCTGCTCGCCACTTACCGCGCTGGTGAAGACGCCCGCTTTAGCAAGGATGTCTGGCCCAACGCGTTGTTGGGCGAGCTCGAGGCGGAAGTTCGCGGCCTCGCCCACCGCGCCGCAACCGATTACCACAGCTTTATCCAGGCCGCAGGTTTCCGCTCCGGGCGGAACTTACTGCCCAAGGGGTACGGGATTTCGCGAAAGGCTCTGCGGGGGCTGGCGGGGCGTTTGGGAAGCCCTGGGCTGGAGCGTCACGCCAACGCCGAAGTCTACTGGGACAAGGTGATCTCCGTGGAACCCGTCGGGGTCCAGGATGTTTATGACCTCACCGTGCTGGAAACCCATAGCTTCCTTGCCAACGATATCGTGGTCCATAACTCCCACTCCGCGGCCTACGCGATCCTCACCTACCAGACCGCCTACGTCAAAGCCCACTACCCCGTCGAGTTCCACGCTGCGCTGCTCACGGTCGAACGCGGCGACTCCGACAAGGTGGCCGAGTACATCCGCGCGGCCAGGGGCGTGGGCGTGGAGGTGCTGCCCCCCGACATCAACCGCTCGGGCTTCAGCTTCAGCGCGGAGGGAGAGAACGTTCTCTTCGGGCTCTCGGCGGTGAAAGGGGTGGGTGAGGGTCCCACCCAGGCCATCATTGACGAACGCGAGCGGGGCGGGCGGTTCAAGTCGCTGCCGGACTTTCTCAAGCGAGTGGACTCCACCGTGGCCAACAAGCGCGTGGCGGAGTCGCTGATCAAGGCCGGCGCCTTCGACGGGCTGGGCGAGCGGGGCCAGATGCTGGCCGCCCTCGACGACCTGCTCAAGTGGGCCCAGGCCGAGCGGGAGAGCGCGAGGACGGGCATGATGGGCCTCTTCGCCGATGCCAGCGAGCCCCCTTTGCCCAAGGTGCCCCCCCTGGACGAGGTGACCAAGCTGCGCTACGAGAAGGAGGCGCTGGGGATCTACGTCACCGGGCACCCGCTCTTGCGCTACGAGGGACTGCGCGAGGCCGCCAGTTGCACCATCGAGCACCTCCCCAGCTACTACCAGAGCCACAGAGGCAGCAAGACCCGGATTCGGGTGCTCCTGGCCGGGCTCGTGGAGGGTATCGTGCGCAAGCCCACCAAGTCCGGCGGGATGATGTGCCGCTTCACCCTGGGGGATGAGACCGGCGCGGTAGAGGTGGTGAGCTTCGGCCGCTCCTACGACCGGGTCTCGCCGCGCCTGCGCGAGGACGCCCCGGTGCTGCTGGTGGCCGAGGTGGAGCCGGACGGGGAAGGGGAGACCTTGCGGGTGGTGGCCCAGGACCTGTACCCCTATGGCGAACTCGAGGGACTGCCTAAGGTGATGGAACTCGAGCTAGACCTGGCGCTCCTCGACGACGAGAAGATCAGCGATCTGGGCAGCCTCTTCGACGAGCACGCCGGCCATGTGCCGGTCCATCTAAAAATCCGAATGGGCGACAGCTGGTCTTTGGTCGAGATCCGGCCCCGAATAGACGAGAACGCCAAGGACGTCTTGGCCGGGCTGGACTGGGTAAGGGCCAAGCTGATCCCCGACCGTGAGGCCCTGCTGGCCCCGGCTCGAGGGCCCAGCGGTGCCGAGCCGCAGGGGCCGGCGGTGCCGTTTTAGGCCATATGGCGGGGATGATTGGATGCGTAGACCGGGGTGGAAGGGCTCTCGAGGCCCATCGGGTCGGGCAGGAGCCATCTGCGCAGCGAAGGGGGGGCGTAGGGTCGCCAGACCGCCGCCCGGGGAGTTGGGTCTGCGGTGGGACGCCAGATGGGAAGGCCTGGGCCCAGGCTGCATCCAATCACCCACAAGGCCACCGCCAGATAGGGTTTTCGTAGCCACCCCTTCATCCTGATAGAAGCGTAGGACAAAGGGCGTTAAAAGAGCGTTACCGGTCTAAACGCCCGTTTATGGATCGCGGCCCCTCAAGCGCGCATGGCCGGGGGGGACTCGGGGTCTTCCCAGGCCAGCTCGACCAGGCCGATCAGCTCTTCGATGGGTACTTTGAAACTGCGCGAGAGCCGGGCCATCTCCCGCCCCAGCCGCTGAAGCTGTGCCATGGGACCCCCGGCCTCGGCAGGGCCACTTTCCAGGTCCTCAGCAATCTCCATCAGCCAACCCAGCAGCTCCTGGGCTTGCTCGTCGCTCAGGCCTTCGGTGAGGCCCTCGTCCTCTAAAAGCCTCTCGGCAATGCGGTTGACCATTCCCATACCTCTGAGGTTCCTGAAATCTAGCATACCGCTTGGCAGGGGATTGTTGGCCAGCCAGGCGAGCTTGGCCGGATCACTGGGCCAGGGGTACCAGCAGCTCGTCTTTTCGCACATATCCCATGCGCCGGACCAAAGCGTCGCGGTACTCGGGGGTCTGGGCGGCTGCTACCTCGTCCTGAAGCCGGGCCAAGCGGCCCTCGAGGGCGCTCACCCGAGCCTGGGTGCTGTTGATCTGGCCGCGCAACTCCTGGGCCCGCTTGACCTCGAGCCCCACCAACCACAACATATGCAGCGATCCCAGGGCGAAGAGCAGGTGCAGAAAACGGTATACAGGGCGTTCCACGGCACCCGCAGTATACAGGAGTGGCGGGGGTAGCTGGGGAGATCCGGGCTGGGGACTGCTGGGTGACGTATTTGTCATTTCAAATTGCACAAAACCCAAAGATCTATAGTATGCTGGACTTTGGATCAAGAGAGGTGGGTGAACTATGGCCAAAGCTAAGGAGCGGGAGATGTATCGCGGGCGGTTGAAAGGGGTTGGGCTGCGTCACACCCTACCCCGTGAGCGGATTCTGGCGTATTTGGATCGCAAAAACGTACACCCCACCCCGGAGGAGCTCTACCAGGGATTGAAGAAGAGGGGCTACGCCATCGGTCTTTCCACGGTGTACCTGAACCTCCAGGTGTTGCGCGACGCGGGCCTTTTATGGGAGTTCAAAGACCAGCAAGGCAACACCCGCTACGACGGCTTTACCGAGAAGCACCACCACCTCTTCTGCCTCAACTGTGGCAGGATCGAGGACGTGCTGGCCAAGGACCTGCCGGAGTTCAATGCCGAGCCGGTTCAAAAGGCCATTGAGTCCCGCATGGGCTGGTTTGTGGAGGATCCCCGCCTCGAGCTGCGCGGGTTCTGCCCAGACTGCCAGTGACGGGGCTTGGTCACTGCTGGCGTGGTTCTGGGACCCTGGTGGGGATCTGCACCACCAGGGCGTTGCGGAACCACAAGTCGCACTCCCCCACGCCGCGGCTGCGTACCTCGACCCGGAAGGAGCTTTGCTGGCCGGAGAGCAAAAAGCGCTCGCTGATGGGGCTCGAGTTGGTCCCCAGCAGCCTGCGCCCGCTCCCGATCACCCGCAGATGCGCCCGCAGACCGCTCAGGGTCTGGTTGCTGATGTTGCGCACCACGCCCTGAGCCACGATCCACCCGCCGGTCTGGGTACAGCTCCAGGTCAGAACCTCGAGCTTGTATTCGGCAGATGAGGCTAAAGCCCATCCCGTTCCCAGCATCGCTGCCGATATCAGCAAGAGGCTAGCCCAACGCACCATATCCACATCCTACTCACTCTTCCGCGATCCCCGGAGCCACCATCTCCACCAGGGTACGCACCCCGAAGCCGGTCCCTCCTGCCGGGCCGAGGGGGTGGGGATGGGTAGTGTACGCCGGTCCAGCGATGTCCAGGTGAACCAGGGGCTTATCGGTGAACTCCGAGAGGAAAAGCCCGGCCACGATGGCCCCAGCGTGCCGGGTCCCGCTCACGTTCTTGAGGTCAGCGGTGGCGCTTTTGAGCAGTTCGCGGTAATCCTCCTCCAAGGGCAGGGGCCAGACCTTCTCCCCCGCCCGCAGGGCAGCCTCCTGCACCTCCTTGCCCAGCCGGTCGTCGGTGGCAAACAGCCCGGCTACCCCTGGCCCCAAGGCCACCACGCAGGAGCCGGTCAGGGTGGAAAGCTCCACGATGGCTTCGGCCCCCTCCCGGTCGGCGTAGGTGAGGGCATCGGCCAGGGTCAGGCGGCCCTCGGCGTCGGTGTTCATCACCTCGATGGTTTTGCCACGGAGGCTTTTGAGCACGTCGCTGACCCGATAGGCGCCACCCGAGACCATGTTCTCGGCGGCTGCGATGTAAGCCCGCACCTCGGCTTGGGGCTGGATCCGGGCGATGGCCCGCATGGCCCCCATCACCGCCGCTGCCCCAGCCATATCGGATTTCATGGTGGCCATGCTCTCGTTGGGCTTGAGCGAGTAGCCGCCGGTGTCAAAGGTGAGCCCCTTGCCCACGTAGGCCAGTACCCTCGAGGGTTTGCCCCGGGGCTTGTAGATGATCTGGATGAAGCGGGGCAGGTTGGCCGAGCCCTGGGCCACCCCGAAAAAAGCCCCCATCCCCTCCTGCTGGATCTGCCGCTCGTCCCAGACCGTGACCTGCAGACCGGTCTCGCGGCCGAGTTCGCGGGCCCGCTCGGCCAGCTCGGCGGGGGTCAGCACGTTGGGTGGCTCGTTTACCAGGTCGCGGGCGTAGTTGACCGCCTCGGCCACGATCTCGGCGCGCTCCACAGCGGGTCCGCTGGAGCGGGCCAGCCACAGCCGAAGCTTCTTGACCTCGGGGTCGGACTTGTACTTTTTGAACTCGTAGCCGCCCAGCAAGGCCCCCTCGGCCAGCGCGTAGCTGGCCTCCTTCTTGCCGAACTTCTCGGCCAGGAAGGTCTCGGTGACGGCCTCCCTGAAGCCCAGCTTGGCCACCGCCGACGCCAACTTGGCCCCGGCTTTGCGCACGGTCTCGAGGCTCACCCCACGTTTTTTGGACCCCAGCCCGAAAAGCATTACGAACTCCGGTTCGGCCTCTTGGGGCGTAGGGAGGGGAAAGAGCAGGGTTTCGCCAAAATCCCCGCGAAACTTGAGCTCGTCCATCATCCGGGTGATCTGCTCCTTGGCCGCCAGACGCTGCCCCCCCTCGGTGAGTTCGCCACCCCACACGCCAACCACCCGGAGGCGGGTGGGGATCTCATCCACATACCTCCGCGCAGATTTCAAGCGGATTTCCATACGGCTGTGACTATACCATGGGTAAAACCCAAAAGACCACCAACGGTCGCGCAGAGATGCGGGAGAACCGGGGTGGGGAAGATTGGTGGTCGGAAAAACCCCTGGAGAATCCGGCCATAGGGATCCCTAGACTCCGGGCTGCACAAAACTCATGGGGTCGTGGCAGAATGGTCGGGATGAAAACGCTTGGCGGTTCGGCGGCCCTCGAGGGCGTCATGATGAAATCCCCGGAGGCCTGGGCCTTGGCGGTGCGGCTTCCGGACGGCCAGATCCACGTGGAACGCCACGAGGAAAGGGGAGTCGCGCAAAAGTACGGGTGGGCCCGCTGGCCTTTTTTGCGGGGGATCGTGGCCCTGTTTGATTCCTTGCAGGTCTCTTACCGGGCCCTCTCGCGCAGCGCCGAGCTGGCTGGGGAAGGGGAGCAGCTTTCGCGGGGTGCCCTTTACACCACCATGGCCATCTCGCTGGCCGTCAGCACGGCGGTTTTTATCGTGCTGCCGGGTTTTTTGTCGGGGCTGGTGATCAATGCGGCCCAGCACCCGGTGTTCTATAACCTGCTGGCCGGTCTGATCAAAGCGGCGATCCTGGTCGGATACCTGCTGTTTATCGGTCGGATCCCGGACATCCAGCGCTACTTCATGTACCACGGGGCCGAGCACAAGGCCATCGCCGCCTACGAGCGGGGGCTGGAGCTCACCGTAGCCAACGTGCGGGCCCAGCCCGCTTACCACCCCCGCTGCGGCACCACCTTCATCGCCTTTGTGATCCTGGCCAGCGTGGTGGTGTACAGCTTCATCCCCAACCCCGACAACCTGGCCTGGCGGCTTCTGGGCCGGGTGGTGCTCCTACCGGTGGTGGCGGGTTTGGCCTTTGAACTGTTGCGCTGGTCGGCCACCCACTCCGACCCCCTCTCCAGGCTGCTGCGGACCATCGGCTTCCGCTTCCAGATGCTCACCGTCAAAGAGCCCACCGACGACATGATCGAGGTCTCCATCGCCAGCACCCAGACGGCCATCGGAGAGAAGAAGCCGGAGGCGGTGCCGGTGGCGTGAGGTGGCTCAACCCTCAAAGCACGCGCCTTTCGCCCTTGGCCAAGGGCGTACAAGTGTGCCCCACTTCCTAAAGCCATCGAGTACAATTAGCCTTTGTGAGCAAGGGGCGCGTGCTCGTAGCCATGTCCGGCGGGGTGGACTCGTCGGTTTCTGCCGCGCTGCTCAAATCGCAGGGCTACGAGGTAGTCGGGGCCATGATGCGCTTCTGGCCCGACCACAAGAGGGACGACTGCTTCGAGACCTGCTGCTCGCCCGACGCCGCCCGTGAGGCCAGGCGGGTTGCGGACCTCGTGGGGGTGCCCTTCTACCTGCTCGATTACCGCGAGGAGTTCCAGCAGAAGATCATTGACCCCTTCATCGCCGGGTACCGCTCGGGGGAGACCCCCAACCCTTGTGTGAACTGCAACACCCGGGTGAAGTTCGACTCGCTCTTGAAGAAAGCCCGCATGCTGGGCTGCGACTATGTGGCGACCGGGCACTACGTGATCCGCCAGGGGAATGCCCTCTTCCGCGGCGACCCCAGGAAGGATCAGACCTACTTCCTGTGGGGTACGCCCAAGGAGGCCATCCCGCACCTGATGTTCCCGGTAGGGCACCTGGAGAAGCCCCAGGTGCGGGCCATCGCCGAACAGTTCGGCCTGCCCACCGCCAAGAAGCCCGAGAGCCAGAACATCTGCTTTGTGCAGGGCGACCTCAAGGAGTTCTTGAGCCACCACCTCAGCGCTACTCCGGGACCGCTGGTGGACCTCGAGACCGGCCAGGTGATCGGCGAGCACGCCGGGGCCGAGTTCTACACGGTGGGCCAGAAGAAGGGGCTGGGGCTTTTCAAGACCCACCTCGAGCGCTACGTGGTGCGGGTGGACGTGGCCCGCAACGAGGTCATCGTGGGGCCGCGCGAGGCGTGCTTGTGGGGCGGGCTCGAGGCCCGAGAGGTGAACCTGCTCGTCGAGCCGGAGGAACTGCCCCAGACCCTCGAGGTGCAGGTGCGCTACCGCACTAAGGCCGTGCCGGGGAAAATCGAGCGCCTCGAGGACGGACGCATGACCCTCCGCCTCAGCCAGCCCCAGTTCGCCGTGACCCCCGGCCAGAGCATGGTGATGTACCAGGGGGATCGCCTGCTGGGGGGTGGCTTCATCCACAGGCCGCTCTACAACGCCCTCGAGATGGGGCTTCGCGGTGAGCAATGGTCGGCGGCCTACCCCGTCTAGGGGTGGGTAGGAACCTTACCCAAAAAGAGGCAGTGATGTTTTGGAGGGTGGCGGCACAAACTTCATGCGTTGGACGAGGGCGATGAGGGGTTACCTAACCCGGCGCGACCACCCTCGCGGCTGGTCATCGATGATACGGCCCTGAGCGTGGGCAGCGGGCAGGTCAAAAAACGCGAGGGTAGCCCGGTAGACACCCACGGGTCGCGCGTCCCCACAGCAGGATCTTATGCTGGAGCCATGTCTATGGTAGCCCCCGCCGACCTCGAGCGCTGGCTGAGCGAAGCCCTGCAGGAGCGGACCCGCAGCTTCCAGGACGAACTCGGCACGGTCTACGCCTACCTCGAGGGCGCCCACGGCGGACAGACCCTGCTCCTATGGCTGCCCAGGGGTGTACTGAGCGAGGTTTTACCGGCGCTGCTGCCGCACTCCTTCAAAGGCCGGATGGTGCTGGCCATAGATGCCTCGCCGGGCCACGCGGTTCCCTTTGAGCGGGCCCTGTACTGGGTAGCCCCGCGCCGGGCTCTGGTGGTACAGCCCGGGCATTCCGGGGTGGGCTTTCGTACCCCCGGGCAGAAGGAGATCGCTGAGGGGGAGTGGGTGCCCTGGTCGGACGAGCGCCCCGCCCGCACCTTGCGGGTGGTGGCCCCCACCGGGGTGGAGTATCTGGAGACCCGCCAGTATCCCCCCCTCGAGGCCGATCCCCCGCATCCAAGCCTGCCCCAGATCCCTGGGTCGCCCCTGCTTGGCTTTGGCTGGGAGAGGGGGGTACCCACTTATGGGATCGGTCTGCTAGGCTTAGGGGAGAGCCTAGGTGCCCTCCTCGGGAACTGGGGGCTCCTCAAGGAGAGTAGATGGAAAGTCTGAACAATCCCCAGGGCTACTTGCTGGCGGTCCTCTTCACGATCGGCGCGGTGTTGGTGACCACCCTGATCTATCTGGCCATCAACCCCCGCAGCGTGGCGACCAAGGGGGAGTCCGCCGATCTTCGCTATATCGGTTTTGCCCTGCTCCTGATCATCCTCTCGGCGGGGACCATCGCCTCGCTCTTGTACCTGGGCAAACTGGGGCTGGAGATGCCCAAACTGTGACATCCTCCCCCGAATCAATTCGGGGGCATCCTTGTTCAGGATGCACGCGGGGCTTTATCCCCGCGCTCCGGTTCGTGGACCGTATGCCATC
>PSML01000108.1:0-6805 GCA_040290145.1 Meiothermus sp.
CCCTCGCATCCGCCGAATAAGCGCTTGCCGAATAGCTGGAAATCCAAAGCCGACCCCCGCACCCTTCCTCGAAGCCTCGCCTGCCCTCGCTGCCGCAGGGGCTGCTGAACTTCGAGGAAAATCCTAGCGCAGGGACCGTTACAGGAGCGTTACAGGGTGTCGTCGGTCGATAGCCCATTCCGGAGTAGTCCCGGAGCCCCCTCAGAGGTGCGGGTCTATGCGCAGGCTAGCGCACCCGGCTGCGGGGAGCAGGTCCTGCACTCCACTCCTGCCTGCGCTTCCGGTCGCACCAGCCAAGCCAGAACCCCCGGAAGAGGGAGGCCAGCCCCGCCAGCAGGAAGACCAGCCCCATGATCAGCATGAACCACCAGTCTCCCCGCCTCGCGGCGAAAGCGGCGTCACCGAAAACTCCCATCAGGGAGAAACCCACCTCCATCCCCCCGACCACCCCCAGCACCCAGCGCTTCCACCGCAGGTCGTCGTCCCCGAACGAGGCCACGAAGCGCAGGTAGAGCACCCCCACCACCAACCACAGCCCGGGGTGTCTCGCCGCTCCAAGCGCAAACAGCGCCAGTTCTGGCAGGAAGACCACCCGCCAGGAGAGCCTCTTAGCCACCGCTACCGCGCGTGCGGCGTATTTTCGCCGAACGAAGTGAGGGGAGGGCGCGGGCGGGGCCGAAGGCGGCACGAGCTCTACCACAAAGGCGGGCGGGGACTTGGTGCGCCCCTCCGTCACCGCATCGCCCCGCAGGCGGTAGCGGCCCCTTTTATCCCGAAGGGTGGGCACCGGGAGGTGGCGGTTTTTCAACCAGCCCGCCACCTGGTCCACCTCATCCTCGTCCAGCCCGTGTCCACCCCGCAGGTAGTCCCGGATGGCCCCCTCGTCCCGCAGGGCCAGCACGCCATCCACCCGGCCCTGGGGCTCCTTCAGCCTGGGATCGAGCACCGCGGGCACCGCTGGGATGGCCCCCCCTGAGCCTTCCCAGACCCG
This sequence comes from Meiothermus sp., assembly GCA_040290145.1. Taxonomy (GTDB): domain Bacteria; phylum Deinococcota; class Deinococci; order Deinococcales; family Thermaceae; genus Allomeiothermus. Next base: position 992 of record PSML01000108.1, read on the forward strand.
CTGGGCCTCCGTCCGGGCGATGAGGGGGAACTCCGCCACCACCAGCACCCCCGCCGGGCCCACGTAGAAGGTGGCGAGAAGGACGGCCAGCTTCACCCGGCGGACCCCGGGGGGCCTCGAGATGCCTCTTTCGGCGTTAGCCGTGGTGGACTCCCCCCGGGCGGGCCTCGAGTTGGGGGTTGCCTGGGTCAGCAGCCGCACCGCCTCCAGGACCTCCTCCGGGGAGAGTTGCTTTCGCCCCCAGCGCAGGCGGGCCTCGAGTCCACGCGCCCGCCGCCCAGCCCGCACCACCAGCCGGGGGAAGCACCGGAGCCGCCCCTCCGCCTCCCGCCGCACCCCCTCCAGGACCTCCCGCGTCCCGGCCACCACCCACACCCCGCCCGGGCCTACCCACACCTCATACGCCCCCTCCCGCTCCCGGATGCGGTAGACCGGGCCGGGGGTCTCGTTCTGCTGCGGTGGGTGGAAGGTCGCATTCGCTTGCCTGGCCCTGGCCGCCAGCACCCCCTCGAGCACCGCTACCGCGGCCCGACCGGCCCGTTCGACCTCCTCCCTCGAGGGCATGGGCATCTCCACCGGCTTATTGTGAACCACCTTGTTCCGTAGCCTGAGAAAGCGCCGTACGGTGCGGAGGGCATGCTCATCCAGCCGCCCCTTCACCTGGTCCAGCATATCCCCCGCCCCCCTCACCGGGCCGCTGGCCCCCAGCCGCTCGAGCAGCCCCTCGACCTGCTGGCCGTACTCGATGGCGATATCCCTGATGCTCTGCATGTTGCTACGTTATCTCCTCATCCACGAACTCCAGGTGGGCCTCGTTGCCCTCCCAGAAAGCCTCATCGAGGCCGCCATCCCCAGTACCGTCTCTGTCCCGTCCTCCGCCCGGTGCACGGCCTGGTAGGCGCCCTGCCAACTGGTTTGGTTCAGGGTAGTTGATGCGCTCCCCTCCGCCCCTGGTCGTAGTAGCCTGCCGCCAGCCGCTCCTCGGTCATGAACAGGACGCCCCTGGGTAGGGCCATGCCTCCGATCAGCTTCTCTTTCATGCTCCCATTCTAGCCTCGCGGGGGGCGGGGGCAGATGACCAAAACCCCCTGTATCGCAGCTACAGGGATCGGTCCCGCCGGCCTCGAGCTGTGCCCTTCTTGGAACTGAGGGCTCAGCGGCTGGGGGTCTGCCCGGCCACGACCTCGAAGACCCGGCCCTCGCGCAGGAGGTAGAAGCGATCCCCCAGGTAGGCCAGGCCCTGGTACTCCCCTTCCAGCTCGAGCACCCGCTCCTTGGCCACCGGCCGCACGCCCGCGCCGGGAGCGACCTCGAGCGCCCCCGGCGGCTCATCGAAGGGGCTGAAGGCCAAGTCGGTAGCCCCGCCGAGCTCGAGGCGGTAGATGCGGGTCTTCCCTCCGCCTTGCTCGCTGGCCAGCAGCGTCCCGGGCTTCGGCCAGGCCAGGCCGACCAGGCGGTTGCCGGGGGCGTCGAGCGCGTAGGCGTGCTCGGCGTAGAGGCCCACCGGGTTGGTCAGCAGCAGCACCAGGCGCAGCGCCCCCGAGCTCCTCGCGCTCGCGCAGTCCGGCAGGCAGAGGGGGGTGGAGTTCATGAGGGCAAGGTAGTTGCCGCTCGGGTCGAGCGCCACCACGCCGCCCGAGCTCCCGTCGCTGTGCGCGAACACCCTCGGCAACACCCCGCTGGGCTGGCCGATGACCCCGTAGGCCCGCGGTCCTTCCTTGCCCAGGCGCAGCACCTCCTTGAGGTCGGGCGTGAGGCCCCAGCCCTTGTGTACGGCGGCGAGCGGCTTGGGCAGGGACACCGCGGACGTCGGCTCCAGGCCCTCGCCCCTCAGCAGCAGGAGCCGGTTGTCCGCGCTCAGGGCCTCGGCCTCGAGGGGGCCACCCCCGAGGTAGACCCACGGAGCGGCCCCCTCGAGCGGGCGCAGGGTGAAGGGTTGTTGGGGCGGCGCGGCGGCGGAGTTCGGTACCGGTGGCGGCGCGGCGGCGAGGGGCAACGACTGGCTGAGACCGGCCAGGGCGTAGGCCAACTGGTAACGGGTGACCGGCGCACCTCCCTGAAAGCGGTCCTCGAAGTCCAGCCGCATCCAGCCCAGCCCGACCACCTGCGCCACGGCCACTGCCGCCCAGTGGCTGGGGGGGACGTCGGTGGGGAGGCGGGGCCTGGCCTCCACCCCCAGGCGGGGCAGGAGCCGGGCGAGGACCTGGGCGAGCTGGTAGCGGCTGAGCTCCTCGGTGCCCCGGAACTCGCCCCCGGGAAAGCCCTGGACGAGCCCGGCCGCCACCACCCGCCCCAGGTAGGGCGCGGCCCAGTGGTCGGCCTTGACGTCCTTGAACGCCGCCGGGGCCTCCTCCCGGGCGCCGAGGGTGTCGAGCACCCGGCCCAGGGTGGTCGCGAGCTGAAAGCGGTTGAGCCGGGAGCCCCCCTGGAAACCCCCGCCGGGGAAGCCCTGCATCCAGCCGGCCTCGAGCACCCTCCCCACCGCCGCGCTGGCCCAGTGGTCCGGGGGCACGTCCGGGGGCAAGGCCTGGGCTGAAAGGGCCGACAGGCCAACGGGATGAGAGACGGGAATAGGAATCGCCACATGCACATCACCTTCCGCAATGTATAGGGTGGAATTCCTCCAGCCGGTGACGGATGCACCGCGGCGGGCCAGGGCGGCTTGGCCCTCTCCCCTCTCCGCCTGGGTCCTCAAGAGGGAAGGGAAAAGTGGAAAAGGTCAAAAGTGAAGTCGAGGTCTCTAACTTTTCGCTTTTACTTTTCACCTTAGTGTGTGGCGAAGCCTAGATCCCCGACTTTCCCAGGGGCCAGGGAGGGATTTCCCGAAAGCCAGGGAAGCCCCGGCGTGACACAACCTCCCCTTATTTCCGTAGCAGCCGGCCTTTGCTGTGGGCCTAATCGAGCCCATCCTTCGGCCCTAGCTCCCGGGATTTTGGCGGGGTTATCGGCAATCCTGTAAATGCCGCGGCTTTACCGACGCGACCCTGCGCGTCGACTTTAGCCCCGGGGAGCTGGGCCTGACCCTGCATCAGAACAACCCCAAAGAGTCTGTGCACAGCCGCCGCTTCAGGACACCGTGCAACGGAGCAACGTGCCTGGCCTACGACTTCCTGGGCCACATGCGAAAACTCCAGCTGAGCCTGCCGCGCTCGACTACCTCAAACTCTAACCCGCTGGCTGCCCTCCCTATCGTATGGGTGAGGCTAGCATCAGGCTACGAGCCGAAAAATGAGGCGGTAGCGGTACATCTCCCCCTGGTTCGCGGCCAGCGCCGCGGCGATCATATTCCACAGGGCCACCACGACCAGGACAAGGGCCAAGGGTACTGCCAGGATAAGACCCACCACGGTTATTGCCAGTAACCAAATGACCAGCCCATATACGGTGTAGCTTACCTGGGCGTTTAGGGACTCTTTGGCATTGGCCTGAACGAACGCGCTCTTGGGCCCCCAGAGCAGGATTGCCAGGGGCAGCAAAATCTGCCCGATCAGCACTATGTAGCCGATCAGGGGGGCTAGGTGGGCAACCGCGGACCAGGTTTTATCGTTTTGAGAAACTGGATCTTTTTCCATAAAAAGCCCCGCACCTCCTTATAGGTGGTACGCATCATTTATAGCATAGATATAAACCAGCTGTAAATTACCTGTAATCGGTCAACGCATCTGAGACTCCGTAGGGATCCGCTTGCTCTCACGTGCCAAGGGCAAGATCGCCGCGCCGGCCCCCACACCTCTTGGCCGACGGTCGCAAACTGCATCTGCGGGGACCTCCTCTTCCCTGGAGTAGTCCCCACATTTTAGTTGGGGCAGTCTCATCGGGTACAGGGCCCCAGTCAACCGGGGCGACCCCCCTCTGCACCGGCTGTCGTAGGGTGTCCTGTGTCCGATCCAAAGGGTTGACCCCATCAGCTCGAGGACTTTATCTTGGGGGTGGCTTCAGCCTTTCCCTACCACCGCGGGTTGTGGTGGTAAGCAGCCCACCGGAGGACGCATGAACTGGAACCAGACGCAGACGCTGCCCTATACACCTCTAGCCAAAACCCTGTGGCCCCACCGCAGCTTGTTGCGGGATACCGGACTGGTGCTGGGGGGGAGCCTATTTGTGGCTCTGCTGGCCCGGGTAGCCATCCCCTTGCCGTTTACCCCGGTGCCCATTACCGGCCAAACCTTCGGGGTTTTGCTGATCGGGGCTGCCTTGGGCAGCCGCCTGGGTTTTTTGGCCCTGCTGGCCTATCTGGTAGAGGGAGGGCTGGGCCTGCCCTTTTTCGCTGGGGGCACAGGCGGCATAGCTAAGTTTGTAGGGCCCACCGGGGGCTATCTGCTGGCCTTTCCTTTGGCCGCGGGGTTGGTGGGCTACTGCGTGGAACGCTTTGGGGCCGATCGGGGCTTCTTCAAGACCTTGGCGGCCATGCTGCTGGGTAGCCTGTTGATCTACGCCCTGGGGGTGTCCTGGCTGGGTGCGTACCTGGTGGGCCTGGGCAAGTACCCTGGACTTTCGGGGTTGTTGGCCATGGGCATGATTCCCTTCCTGCCGGGCGACCTGACCAAGGCGGTGCTGGCTGGGCTGTTGCTGCCTTCGGCCTGGGGCTGGCTGGGCCGACGCTAAGCTGCCCCTCGAGAGGGCGGCCTGGGGTCGAGTCAGGTAAGCCACCCTGCTTGCAGCGGAAACCGGTGACTGGCCGGGATGGACTGGGTTTGATCGGGAGCCGAGCCTCGCCGGGAGTAGATCATGAAGCGCAGGCTCACCAGCGTAGAGGAGTTCTTCAAGGACGACCTGGACACCCCAAGGCCGAGCAGATCCGCCGGCTTTATCCTCAGGCCTGGACCCCGCTGAACTGGCGGAAGAACTGCTCGTAGGCCTCCTCCGAGTGGTAGGGGATCAGGTAGACGGGGTCCTCCTCGTCGTCGTCAAGGAGGGGTGCCCAGACCCGGGGGGGCTGCTGGGTGTAGGCCTCCAGGCCCAGGGCCACCAGGCGGTCCCGGGTCATCAGGGCCAGCTCGATGCTCTCCCAGTCCGACACCTGCCAGGCCTCCGGTACCCCGAACTCCAGGGCCCGCCGCTGCCAGATGGCCCTCTCCAGGAAGCCCTGCATCTTGTAGAAGAGCATCTCCGTGTAGAAGCTGGTCGGGGGGGACGGCCCGACCATGTCCAGGTCGCTCAGGAAGCGCCGGGTGCGCTCGAAGAAGGCCCTATCCGGGGCCGGCAGGCCCAGGGCCTGGCAGAAGGCCGGGTAGATAGCCGCGAAGGCCTCGTAGCCGCCCAGCTGGGCCCACTCCGGGCGGAAGGGCAGCGGGTCTCCCTCGTCCATTCTGCGCACCTCATTGCGCAGGATCTGGTAGATGGTCTCGGCGGGGTACTGGTCGCGGAAGAAACGCAGGGCCCCCTCCTCGGTGTAGAGCGGGTAGGCCTCATACTCCGGGCTGGGCTCCCGGGAGGGCGGCTCGGGGGGCAGGTAGCGCTCGGGCGGCGGCAGGAGCTCCGGCTCCCCGCTCAGGCGGCGGAAGAAGACCTCGTGGTAGTCGTCGCCGTGCCAGGGGACCAGCCAGGCCCAATGGGGGTAGGCCCCCTCGAGGCGTACCGCCCAGGCCTCGTGGAGCTGCTCCAGGTACTCCTCCAGCCCCAGGGCCCGCAGGCGGTCACGGCTCCTCTGAGCCAGGGTGATCTGGATCCAGTCCCAGTCCGGCCAGCCCCAGACCCAGGCCTCCGGCACCCCCCGCTCCAGGGCCCGCCGCCGCCAGACCAGCCTCTGCAGGAGCTCCTTGAGCCGGTCCTCGATGATATCCCCGACGAACCCGAAGGGGTCGGACGGCGGGG
>PSML01000109.1:0-6664 GCA_040290145.1 Meiothermus sp.
CATGACCCGCCACCCCGGCGGGGCCAGCGCCCAGCGGGCGGTGCTGCTGCTGCCCGCCCTGATCGGGGCCTGGCAGTACCCCGGGGGCGGGGCCCTGCTCACCACCTCGGGGGCCTTCCGGCTCGAGCGCACCCACCTGGGCGGGGCCCACCTGCTCGCCGGGGGGCACCGGCCTAAGGGCTACTTCCGCCCCAACCCCGCCGCCCGCCACGTCAACATGAACCAGCTCGGCAGCGCCCTGACCCGCCTCGAGCCCCCGGTGCGGGCGCTGTTCGTCTTCAACTCCAACCCGCTGGTGGTGGCCCCCCGCTCCGATCTGGTGCAGCAGGGCCTGGCGCGGGAGGACCTCTTCACGGTGGTGCTCGAGCAGGCCCTCACCGAGACCGCCCGCTACGCCGACTACCTGCTGCCCGCCACCACCTTCCTGGAGCACCCCGACCTCTACACCGCCTACGGCCACTTCTACCTCTCCTGGAACGAGCCGGTGATGAGGCCGCAGGGCGAGGCCCGCCCCAACACCTGGGTCTTCGCCGAGCTGGCCCGGCGGCTGGGCCTGGAGGAGCCCACCCTCTACTGGAGCGCCGAGGACCTGGCCCGAAGCCTGCTCGCGAGCGGCCACCCCTGGCTCGAGGGGATCACCCTCGAGCGCCTCAAGGCCGAGGGCTTCGTGCGGCTCAACACCCCCCGCCCCTTCCTGCCCTTCAAGGACGGGGCCAACCCCCCCCTCGGCAAGGTCCGCTTCGACCCGCCCCCGCCGGTCATCCTCACCGAGCCCGACGAGGAGTTCCCCCTCATCCTCATGACCCCGCCGGCCAAGCACTTCCTCAACTCCACCTACGGCCACGTCGAGCGGCTGGTAGAGGGCGAGGGCGGCGAGCCGGTGCTGCTGGTGCACCCCCAGGACGCCGCCGCCCACGGCGTGCAGGACGGGATGTTGCTGCGCATCCGCTCGCGCCACGGCGCGGTGGTGCGCAAGGCCCGGGTGAGCCAGGCCCCCATGCCGGGGACGGTGGTGCTCGAGGGCACCTGGTGGGAGTGCCGCGCCCCCGACGGCAAGGGCATCAACTGGCTCACCGGCGAGCACCTCACCGACCTGGGCGCGGGGAGCACCTTCCACTCCAACCCGGTGCGGCTGGAGCCTCTGTGATCGGGGGAGCTCCCGGCCCCAAGCTGCGATAGACTGACCCCGTGCCGCGCAAGATCATCTACGACTGCGACCCCGGCCACGACGACGCCATCGCGATGATGCTGGCCCTGGCCAGCCCGGAGCTGGAGGTGCTGGGCGTGACGGTGGGCTACGGCAACGTGGGCCTCGAGCGCACCGCCCACAACGCCCTGGTGGTGCGGGAAATCCTGGGGGCTGAGGTCCCCATCTACGCCGGGGCTGACCGGCCTTTGGTGCGCGAGCGGATCAGCGCCGAGGCCGTCCACGGGGTCTCGGGGCTGGACGGGCCGCACCTGCCCCAGCCCAAGCGGGGCCTGGAGCCAAAGCACGCGGTCCCCTTCATCATCGAGACGGTGCTGGCCCACCCCGGCGAGGTAACCCTGGTGCCCACCGGCCCGCTCACCAACCTGGCCCTGGCCCTGCGGCTCGAGCCCCGGATCGCTCCGCTCATCCCCCAGGTCGTGCTGATGGGGGGCTCGCTGGACACCGGCAACTGGACCCCCGCCGCCGAGTTCAACATCCTCTGCGACCCCCACGCCGCGCGGATGGTCTTCACCTCGGGCATCCCCCTGGTGATGTTCGGGCTCAACCTGACCCACCAGGCCATCGCTACCCCCCTCCGGGTGGAGCGCTTCCGGGCCCTGAGAACCCCGGTGGGCGAGATCACCGCTCAGTTGCTCGAGTTCTTCCGCGAGCACCACCAGGCCCGCTACGGCTGGGAGGGGGCCGCCCTGCACGACCCCTGCACCATCGCCTACCTCCTGCGGCCCGAACTCTTCAAGACCCAACCCATGCACGTGGAGGTCGAGACCAACGAGGGGCTCAACTTTGGCCGCACCGTCTGTGACCGCTGGAACGTCACCGGCCAGCCCGCCAACGCCCGGGTGGGGCTCGAGGTGGACGCCGAGGGGTTCTTCGACCTGCTGGTGGAGCGCATCGGCAGGTATCGCTGAGATGGCGCAAAACACGGGGGCTGGCCCACAGATCACAGCTCAAGTGTAAAAATCCGATTAAATTTGTAGCTACCCGGGGCGGGTCGGCTCGAGCGATGGCCCCCATCCTCGCGCCGTGCTCACCCCCCTCTTCATGGAAGAACTCGTCACCAACGCCCCCGCCTCCTGGCCCAAGGTGCGCCTCCAGGGCTTCATCCCCAGCAACCGCCCCGAGCACCGCAAGGCCAACCAGCTCCACTTCGCCACCGCGGTGGAGGCCTGTTTTCGCGGCTCGAGCGTCCAGGTGTTGGAAGCCGACGTGATCCGCATCACGCCCGGGGGCGCAGTGCAGGTGCCGCTGCGGGTACGCGATGCCGACGGCGACTACGACCTGTTCTTCTACGCCGACCCCGACCCCGAGGCCGCCGGGCACTACGAGGCGTTGCGAGCCCTGGCCCGCAAGACGAGCCGCTTCCGCCCGATCTTCTACAGCACCGACGACCTCACCTTGGTCTACCCCGACCCCCCCACCGAGCCAGTAGCCCGGCGCGACCGGCTCTACGTGAGCGCCTCGCTCTTCCCCAGCAAGGGCCAGTACGCCATGTGGTGGGCCGAGCAGCCCGGCGAGCGCTTTTTGCTCTCGCGCACCTACGAGATCTACGACCGCATCTACCACGAGGTCGCGGGCCTCGAGACCAGCGCCTTTGCCCAGATCCTGCTCGAGCTTCAGATGATCCAAGACGAGGAGGAGTTGGCCCTGATGACCTCGGTGCCCAGCCGCATCGAGATCCCCCTCTCGGGGCCGGAGGGGGTGCCGATGGTGGCCTCCTTCTCGCCGGACCGGGGAATTCGCTTTCACCTGCACATGCGCCACGCCAACGCCGAGTACCGCGACGCTTTCCTCGAGCTGTTCTTGGCCCGCATAAAACTCTGGAAAAAGGAGAGCCCCGCCGCCCACTTCACCGTCGCCGACAGCCCGCCCCTCAACTGGTGGAGGGGCTTGTGGAAGCGGCTTCAGGGGAACGAGGAGGAGCAGACTGCCGAAGTGGTGGGCTCCTTGAACCGCTAACCCGGGGTCGGGCAGAAATTCCCAACTCGAGCGCGACCTCTTACAGCCGGTCGTGGCGGCCCGAGGAACCGCCGTGCCCGGCCCCCATGTAGGTTTTGGTGTTGGAATCGGTCTTGGGTTCGCCTCAGGCCTTGACCGTCGCGGCAGTGGATCTTGTACTGCTGGCCTTCCACGCTGACCGGGATCTTCGAGCACATCCCCCGGAGGGGCCGCGTCACCGCTCGGCAATGGCCTCGGGGTTTTCCCGCTCCTGCAGCCAGTAGGCGCGCAGGGGGTGGGGAATTCGCCGGGCCCCGGGGGCCAGGTTAATCTCAGGGCTCATGTGTCCATTTTTCACCAAAACTTCGCTCCTGCTAAAGTAGAGTTGGATTGTTCAACCAGAAGGCCGTTCGGGCAAACCGGCTTGTTTGTTTTTTGGGGGGCGTGGCATGAAGGGTCGGGGCTCGAGCCTTGTATGTAGATGGGTTCAAACTGTGGTCTTATCGGCGGCGCTTGGCGCGGCAGGTTTGGGCTCGGCGAAGCAGAATCCCCCTCCCGGCGTGGTGGTCAAGCCGGGTGAGCATCTCTCCCTGCTGGGCAAGCGCTACGGGGTGAGCGTGGCCCAGCTCAAACGGTGGAACGGGCTCATCGACAGCGTCATCCACCCCGGCCAGCGGCTGCGGGTCCGGCCCCCGGCCACCTCGTTCTCGGTCAAGCTGGTCCATCGGCCTGTGCTAAAGGTTCCGCTGCTGGCCGTGCATGTCAACCTGGCCCACCCCCTGGTGAGCATCCGGCCCCTGCTGCCCCCGCCGGGGGTAGGCCGGGGTGGGGAGGTGTTGCAACGCCTGGCCTGGCGCACCCGCCTGGTGGCTGCCATCAACGGGGGGTACTTCCACCCGCGCACCTTCTGGCCCGCCGGAGACTTGGTGGTAGGCGGGCACCACCTGGTCAAAGGCAGCATCCCGACCGCCTTGGCCATCACCCCCGACAAGCGGGCTAGGGTGGTGGTGGGGCCGCAGACCTGGCGCGGCTACGAGACCGTAATCGCCAACGGGCCCTACATCCTGCGCGGGGGCCGGTTGGTGGTGCGGCCCCGGGCCGAAGGCTACAACGACCCGGCCATCTGGCGCCGAGCCCGGCGCAGCGCGGTGGGTGTGGTCAACGAGCGCTACCTGATCTTCGTCAGCACCAAGATGGAGCTCACCCTCTGCGAGCTGGGCAAGGTGATGGCCAAGCTAGGAGCCAAGGAGACCATCGTGCTCGATGGGGGCTCCTCGACCGGGCTGGTCTGGAAAGGCCAAACCCTGATCCGGCCCGCGCGGGCTTTGTCCTATGGCATCGGGGTGTTCGTAGGAGCTCAGAGGGCTCGAGGGTGAAAGCCGTCCAAACCCTCATCCCCGAAGTGTGTTTCCCCAACCTGACCAGGCAAACAGCCAGCGCAGGGATAGAACTTGCCCTCAAGGGGGCGTTCAGGCGTGTATACCTCGGCTGGCAAGCACCCGGGCGTATAGTGACTTAAGATGCGGATGCTCACTTTGGCTTTGCTGGCCCTGCTAGGCTGGACGGCGGGCAACGCCGACTCGGGCCTCCCCGGTCCCTTCGTACGGGTGCCCGAGAACCCCCTGCTCGAGCCCAGGGGCTAGGGGTGGGAGGCGCTGGCGGTGTTCAATCCTGCCGTGGTCTACGAGGGTGGACGTTACTGGATGCTCTACCGGGCCCAAGGGGTGGACTACGTCTCGCACATCGGCTATGCCCTCTCGCAAGACGGGGTGCACTGGAACAAGCTCGAGTCGCCCGTGCTCTCCCCCGCTCACGACTACGAGACGCGCGGCGTGGAAGACCCCCGCGTGACCTATCTGATCGAGGAGGGCCGCTTTGTCATGGCCTACACCGCCTACTCTCCCTTGGGCATCATGCCCTGCCTGGCGGTTTCGGAAAACCTCATCACCTGGCAGCGGCTGGGCTGCGTCCTCCCTGGCGAGGACAACAAGGACCACGTGCTCTTCCCGCGCAAGATCAGGGGGCGCTACGCCATGTTCCACCGCCGTCCGCCCAGCATATGGATCGCCTACTCCGACGACCTCATTCACTGGAGCGACCACCAGGTGGTGATGGAACCCAGACCACAGGGCCAGGGCTGGGACGAGAAGCGCATTGGCGGGGGCGGGGTGCCCATTGAGACCCCCGAAGGCTGGCTGGTGATCTACCACGCCTACGATCGCAACCACGTGTATCGGCTTTCTACAGCCCTGCTAGACCTGGAAGACCCCACCAGGGTCATCCGCCGGCCCGAAGGCTTCATCTTTGAGCCTACCGAGACCTGGGAGATCAAGGGCGATGTGCCCAATGTAGTCTTCTCCTGTGCCAACCCAGTGGTCGGTGACGAGGTCTGGGTCTATTACGGCGGGGCGGATCGGGTGGTGGGGCTCGCAACGGCGAAGCTCGAGGAGTTGCTGACTTTCACCAGGGGCAGGGCCCCGATCTAAAGCCCACTCCTCCACGTGTTGGCTGGGCAGAGCAACATACTGGACATACCTTCTTCCTGGTGGGCGATCCGGGACTCGAACCCGGGACCTCACGCTTATCAGGTGTATTTTGCTCGAAACACGGTGCAACACCAAGGGACATAAACGCCGTGTTTATCGGGGTTCTATAACACTTCACAGAACACGAAGGGACACCAAAAAACACCCCCAATAGGGGGCAGTTTTGGGGGGCAACTTTTGATTAGGTATTGACAAGATATCGTAGGCGGGTGCGCGATAACTACAACATATTGTATCTCGGTGCGGAGTGTGCTAGGGTGATGCCGTGGACCCCCGCAAGCAAACGCGCCGCTACGACGTGCTGAACCTGCCCCTCGACCTCCGCCGGTTGGCAATGGTGGCGCTGGCAACTGCTGGCCGCGCCGAGTGGCAAGCGCAAAGGCTGCAACGCGAACTTGCGCGTTTTCGTGCGTTGGTGGGGTGCCTTGACGCAGACTACAAGCACATCCCAGACAAGGATTTGCTTTTTTTCGCGGTGGGTTTAGAAACCATAATCAGTGCAAAAACGTGGCGCTACGTAAGCGATCTGCTGCGCGCCCTGCTACCCCTCGCCGCGCTGGGGGTGCTGGTGCTGGCCCTGCTCGAGCCCCCGCGCCCGGTGCTGCCCGAGCCGGACCGCTCACCGCTGCGACCACCGCCGATAATCGCAACCCCTGCAATCCAGCAAAACGCACCCAACGCCCTCTAAGTCTGTTGGCGACGGGCTTTGCTGCCCGTCAAGGCACGAGACTTAGAGGCCATTATTTGGCCTCGCCCGCAAAACCAGGTGAGGTTTACCGTGCTGCACGAAAAACTGGCCCTCACGCCGATTGAGGTTGCAAAACTTCTAGGAATCCACCTAAACAGCGTTCGAAAGTTCGTCAAAAACGGCACCCTGCCGAGCTTTAGGCTTGGCAAGAAGGTGTTGATCCCGCGCGCCGCGCTCGAGCGCCTGCTGAATACCGACGAAAAAACCCCCGCCGGGGGTGGCGGG
>PSML01000110.1:0-6645 GCA_040290145.1 Meiothermus sp.
CCCCCAGCCCAAGACCACCCCCATCCCCCTCCCCTTCCAGGTCTGGATCGAGGATCCCCAAGGCTGTGACCGCTTCACCCTCTCCTACGCCCGCAGCATCAAGAACCGGCCCTCGCCCCTCTCGGTGCAGCGCCGCCTCTACGCCGCCGGGATGCGCCCGATCAACGCGGTGGTGGACGCTACCAACTACACCATGCTCGAGCTGGGGAACCCCGTCCACGCCTACGACGCCCGCTTCATCGGGGAGGGGATTTTGGTTCGGCGGGCCGGGCCAGGTGAAAAGCTGGTCACGCTGGACGGGGTGGAGCGTACCCTCGATCCCAAAGACCTCCTCATCACCGTGAGGGACGGGCAGCAGAACTTTGCCGAAGGCATCGCCGGGGTGATGGGCGGCTCGCGCAGCGAGGTGCGCGAGGACACCACCGAGGTCGCGCTCGAGGTGGCCCACTTTGACCCGGTCTCGATCCGCCAGACCGCCAAGCGCCAGGGCCTCAAGACCGAGGCCAGCTACCGCTTTGAGCGCGGGGTAGACCCTGACGGCCAGGTGCGGGCCGCGCTGCGCTGCATGGAACTCGTGCAGCAGTGGGCGGGGGCCGAGGTGGCCGAGGAGCGGCTGGACCTAAACCACACCCAACCCCCTAAGCCCATCGCCTTCCGGCCCAGCTACGCCAATCGGCTCATCGGGGCGGATTTCCCGCTGGAGGAACAGTTGGATGCCCTGAAGCGCCTGGGATTCAAGCTCGAGGGCCAGACCGAACCCTACCAGGTCACCAAGCCCACCTACCGGATGGACGTGGAGATCGAGGAGGACCTGGTAGAAGAGGTGGCGCGGATCATCGGTTATGACCAGATCCCCCTCTCGCTGCCGGCCTTCTTCCCGGCCCCCGACAACGCCGGCGTGGATGAGCTTTACCGGGACAAGGAGCGGCTCAAGACGGTGATGACCGGGTTGGGCTTCCAGGAGGTGGTCAACTACTCCTGGACGAGTCCGGAAGAGGCCAGCCTCTACCGAGCCCCCGCTCCCACCCTGGCCCTGGCCAACCCCCAGGCCGCAGACCGTACCCACCTGCGCACCGCGATCTATCCGGGGCTCTTGCGTAACCTGGCGCTAAACCTGGCCCAGGGCGAGGAAGGCCCCTTCCTCCTTTTCGAGATCGGCAACGTCTTCAACCAGGCCGAGACCACCCGGCTGGGGGTGCTGCTGTCGGGTGAGGCGGTGCCGGGGTTGTGGCAGCCGGGGCTGGCGGGCGGCTTCTATGCGCTCAAGGGGCTGCTGGAGAGCGCCGCTATGCACCTGGGGGCCGCCCTCAAGGTCGAGCGGGAGGGCTTCACCCACCTGCACCCCGGGGTCTCGGGGGCGGTGTACTGGAACGGGCAGAAGGTGGGCTCCATCGGGCAGCTCCACCCCGCCATCGCCGCGCGGGCCGAGTTGCCCACGGCCTACCTGGCCGAGCTCGAGCTCCCCCTGCCCAAATCCCAGACCCGTTTCAAGGACGTGGCCAAGTACCCCGCCTCGCTGCGCGACCTGGCGGTGGTGGTGCCGGAGGAGGTGACCTATAGCCAGATCGAGCGCATCCTCCGGGCGAGTGCAGGGCCCTACCTCGAGCGCTTGCAGATCTTCGACGTCTACCGGGGTGCTCCGCTCGAGCCGGGGCAGAAGAGCCTGGCCTTTCACCTCACCTTCCGCCACCCCGAGCGCACCCTCACCGACGCCGAAACCGACGGGTTCATGGGGCAGGTGATCGGGGCCATCGAGGGGGCGGGATACGCGATTCGCAGATAGCCCGGTCCTCCCGGAGGGGCCAGACGCCCTACATGGCCTGCGGGATCCGCACCGGGATGTTCATCTGCGTCCCCTTGCCCTAAAGCGCTCCCTTATACTGTCAGCCGTGCTGACCTGGCTCGACCTGCTCTCCCTGCTCACCCTGGCCCTGGCCATCGCCGTGGGGGCGCGGCAAGGGCTGCCCTTCCTGATCGGGGTGCTGGTCGCCGTGCTGGGTTACGCGGTGGTGGCCCTGATCCTGCCGTCGGGGACCCTCCCGGTGGCGGTGCTGGTGGTCATCGCGGTCTTGGCGGGGTTCGGCGGGGCCTATCTGGCCAGTAGCCTGGCTCTGCCTCGGCTGAGCCCGCGGCTCGAGAGCCTGGCCGGGGGTGCGGGGGGGTTTTTGTGGGGGGTTTTGCTGGCCCTGGCGATCTGGGTGAGTTTCCCCGCGGAGTTCGTGGCCTCCTCGGGAACCCTGCGCTACCCCTCAGCGCGGTTGCCCCTGGCCATCCAGCGAGGCGTTAGCGAGAGCGCTTTCGCCAACAACCTTTTCAACTGGGCCAACGCTCAGCCGGTGATGCGCAAGATCCTGCTGCCTCACCTGCGCTGAGGCCAGGAGATCCCATCGCTCAGATGGTGGCGCTCCCTTTGAGCTTATCGAAGAAGCGCTTACGGAACTTGGCCACCTTGGGAGCTACCACGAAGGTGCAGTAGGGTTGGTAGGGATTCCTCTTGAAATACTCCTGGTGGTAGTCCTCCGCGGGGTAAAACTTCTCGAAAGGCACCACTTCGGTCACGATGGGGTTATCCCATACCTTGGCCTGCTCGAACTCGCGGATCACCTGGAGGGCGGTGGCCTTTTGCTCGGGGGAGTGATAGAAGATCACCGAGCGGTACTGCGGCCCCACATCGTTTCCCTGGCGGTCCTTGGTGGTCGGGTCGTGGATGGTGAAGAAGACCTCCAACAGTTCACGGTACGAGACCACGCTGGGGTCGAAGGTCACCTGCACCACCTCGGCGTGGCCGGTCTTTTTGCGGCAGACCTCTTCATAGGTGGGGTTCTCCACATGCCCACCCGAGTAGCCCGAAACCACATCGGTCACGCCCCGCAGTTGGTCATAAACGGCTTCCAAGCACCAAAAGCACCCGCCGCCCAGGGTAGCGGTCTCGAGACTCTGGCTCATATGCCGCTAGCTTGGCAGAAAATCAGCCCTTCCGGGGTGAGCCAAATGACCGACGGGGGGCACGCACCCATCCACTACAGGGCCAAAACCTTGGCCAGCTCGTACTTTTCGCGGTTGATGTCCTTGCGCCTCTCTACGGCTTCCTCCAACGGGGTGAGGCGAATCTCACCGTCCACCTCGCCCACCGCTACCCCGCTGGCTCCGTTCAGGAGGGCATCCACACACCCTGCTCCCAAGCGGCTGGCCAGCACCCGGTCTATGGCGGTGGGGCTGCCCCCCCGCTGGATGTGGCCCAGCACCGTGACCCGGGCCTCAATGCCCGAGCAGGCTTTGACGTCTCGAGCCAAGGCCTCCGCCCCGCCCTCGTAACCACCTTCGGCCACCACCACGATGGAGGAGCGTTTGCCCTTGGCGCTGGACTGGCTGATGACCTCGGCACAAACCGGGGCCAGGATGGGGTCTTCCGGGAGCACGATGACCTCCGCGCCCCCCGCAATGCCCACCTCGAGTGCGATAAACCCGGTGTGCCGCCCCATCACTTCGATGAAAAAAACCCGCTCATGGCTGGCCGCGGTGTCGCGGATGCGGTCAATGGCGTCGAGGGCGGTGTTCACCGCGGTGTCGAAGCCAATGGTGAAGTCGGTGCCCCAGAGGTCGTTGTCGATCGTACCGGGGGCCCCCACCACCGGGATAGGGTGCTCCTCGAGGAGTTTGAGGGCGCCGCGGTAGCTGCCGTCCCCACCGATGCAGACCAGCCCGTCAATCCCGGCTTGGCGAAGGTTCTCCGCAGCCTTGGCGCGGCCCTGTGGGGTCTTGAACTCCTGGCTGCGGGCAGTGAGCAAGATGGTCCCGCCCCGCTGGAGGGTGTTGGCCACATCCCGCGGACCGAGCGGAACGAAGTCCCCCTCGATCATCCCGGCGTAGCCCCGCCGAATCCCCACCACCTCGAGCCCGTGGGCGGCTCCCCTACGCACCACCGCCCGGATCGCCGCATTCATACCGGGGGCATCCCCCCCACTGGTGAACACTCCTATTCGCTTCATCCATCCTCCGGTCGCACCAAATAGGGCCAGTTTACCCACTCATATCGGCTTTGTGTGCGAGGAGATAAGCCTCGTTGCGGGATACTCCCGCTTCCACCAAGGCCTTGACCAGATCCCTTCCCTTGAACCCTTGCCCTTGGAGATGTTGGAGCAGCTCTTCAGGGCGTTGAGCCTCTGGCGCTTTTGGCCCCAACACGATCACAAACTCTCCCCTGGGCTTTTGGAAGTGCTCCTGTGCGGCTTTGAGGGTTCCCCGCCAGATCTCCTCGTGCAGCTTGGAAAGTTCGCGGGCTACCGCCACCGGGTGCTCGGGGCCATACAGCGTCACCAGGTCCTCGAGGGTCTGCTGCAAACGGTGGGGAGCCTCGTAGATCACCACGGTGCGGCCTACGGCGGTCTGCTCGAGCCGGGCTTTGCGTTCGGAGGGCCTCTGCGGCAAGAAACCCTCAAAGGCGAAGCGGGCGGTGGGCATCCCCGAGGCCACCAGGGCCGGGATGAGCGCGGTAGGGCCGGGCAACACCTCCACCTGCCAGCCCTCCCGCACCGCCAGCGCCACCAGCTCAGCTCCGGGGTCCGAGATGCCCGGGGTTCCGGCGTCGGTGGCGTAGGCCACGTAGTGGTAACCCTGGAGCAAGTCCTTGGCCCGGCTTACGGTGTGCTGGTCGAGCCGTACCACCTTTTTGCTGAGGCCGTAGTGTTTGAGCAGGAGCCCGGTGCGGCGAGTGTCCTCGCAGGCCACCACCTCAGCCTCCTTGAGCACCCTCAAAGCCCTCAGGGTGATGTCCTCGAGGTTGCCGATCGGCGTAGGGACCAAGACCAGCCGCACAGGCCCTATCTTACCTCGAGGCTCCCAAAATCTGGCGTAGAAAAGCCGGTTTTCCGCGAGAGCACCCGGGTGAACCCGAAGAGTGTGGAGACCACTCCGGGATTGGGTAGCCAGGGCCGGCGCCGGTGGTCACGCCGCACCTTGGCGTGGCGTGGGGGTGAATGGGTCCCCACAGAGTCTGGGATGTGTTGACCGACCACAGTCCTTGACAGCCTTCCCCCGCTCGACTATCATCCTATGTGCTGCCTTTGGAAAGGCCAAAGCAGCCGAAATTCTGGCCCGGTGGTGTAGTTGGTTAACATACCCGCCTGTCACGTGGGAGATCGCGGGTTCAAGTCCCGTCCGGGCCGCCAAAAACCTGTGCCGTGGGCCAAGGTAGCTCAGTCGGTAGAGCATGCGACTGAAAATCGCAGTGTCGGCGGTTCGATTCCGCCCCTTGGCACCAGTCCAGGAGAGCAACCGGGAGACACTTTGGTTCCCGGTTGCTCCTTTTGACCCCAATAAACCATGCCCGCCTCTGCCCTCCCGCCACACCCCTGAGCGGGGCGCGGGGTAAGTCGCGCCTTCAGGGCAGGTTGATGGCGGGGCAGTCATCAAGCTGCACCGCAGTGGCCGGGGCTGGGGTGCGCACGCGGTACTCTCCAGCACTCCCGCTGGTTTCGGTGAGGGCGACCACGGTTCCTTGTTCGGTGTAAACAAGGATTTTCTTGCCAACTCCCTCGATTTCCAGACGTAATTCGTTGGGTCCACCCGCTACCCGGCGGATACGACCAGCGCACTCCTGGCGCGGCATAGCCCCGCTCTCCTCTTGGATTTGGGACCTCGAGGGAGTCCCCATGACCGTGGGGCTAGCCATCGAAGCTGGGGGCTCGGGCGCCGGATTTGCGCTCGGCTTGGGCCACAGCAACCAGCCGAAGTAGCCCAGGATCAGGGCTAAGACCACCAACCGCAGCGGGTTGAGGGCACGGTCGTCTCGAGACATGGTCTTTTTAGTGTACTGCTGCGCGGTAGCTGCTGGTGTGGCATGAGCCGCAGACCGGTTCATCCCCGCGTGTGCGGGGAATACGAGTTTCATCGCGGCGTATTGGTTGGGTTAACGTTTTTCCCAACAGATATCGCCAGGCTGAACAAGGTTTTGCGTAAAGGAATTTTGCGCTACTCAGTACCAACATAGCGATCGGCCTCCTGGAAGGCCGCGCGTCCTGCGATGGGGTATTGGGAGTCCAGGCCCACCCCAAAGGGTTTTCTTAGGATAACACGCCATGAAAAACCGTGCAATGCTCACCCTCGAGCTCCCTGGGCAACCGCCAAGGGAGTTTTTGATTTTCCCGTTTGGGCCGATTGAGACGGTCAAGGGCCAGTTTTCGTTTGATCCGGCTAGCGCTGAGCAGCTCATGGCCGCCTGGCGCGACTACGGCAACCGCCTCTCGATCGACTACGAGCACCAGGCCCTAGAGCCGGTCAACAATGGCCCGGTACCGGCGGCGGGCTGGTTTGATCTGGAGCTCCGCGCCGATGGCTTGTGGGCGGTGAATGTCGAGTGGACACCCCGCGCTGCTGAGATGCTCACCCAACGCAAATACCGCTACATCAGCCCGGCGTTTTTCGCCGATGAGCAGGGGCGCATCGTCGAGCTGATCGGTTCATCCCCGCGTGTGCGGGGAATACGTAGGTGTTGTCAGCGTTTGGACTGATGAATCCGGTTCATCCCCGCGTGTGCGGGGAATACGACGCTGCGTGAGGCGGACAGGTTGGATTTTTTCGGTTCATCCCCGCGTGTGCGGGGAATACTTTGAACGGCTAAAGCGTGGTTTTGAGTGATACGGTTCA
>PSML01000111.1:0-6508 GCA_040290145.1 Meiothermus sp.
AAACCCAAAGGGGTGGTGCACGTCCACGGGGGGTATATGGTGGGCATCACCTACCACCTGCGCACCCTCTTTGACGCCAAAGACACCGACCTCTTTTGGTCCACCTCGGACATCGGCTGGATCGTGGGGCACTCCTACATGGTCTACGCCCCCCTGCTGGAAGGGCTCACCAGCGTGCTGCGCGAAGGAGCCCCCGACTACCCCAACCCGGGGATCCTCTGGCAGTTGGTCGAACGCCACCGGGTCAACCTGATGTTCACCGCGCCCACCGCGGTGCGGATGTTCATGAAGTTCGGCCCGGAGTGGCCGAGCAAAGCCGACCTCTCGAGCCTGCGGCTTCTGGCCGTGGCCGGAGAACCCCTCAATCCCGAAGCCTGGCAGTGGGCCTGGGAGCACCTGGCCGACCGCGGGCAACGGGCCTTCGTGGCCGACAACTGGTGGCAGACCGAACTGGGGGGCCCGACCCTGGGAACCCCGCTCACCCTCCCCGCCAAACCGGGAGCCGTCGGCGTAGCCCTGCCCGGGGTGGAGGCTGCGGTGGTAGACCCCCAAGGTCAGGAAGTGCCCCCCGGGCAGGGGGGGCTGCTCGTGCTCCGGCGGCCCTTTCCCCACATGATGTCCACCGTGTGGGGTGATCCCGCTCGCTACGAGCAGTACTGGCGCGAGATCCCCGGCCAGGTCTACGCCTCTGGGGATGTGGCCAGCCGTGACCAAGAGGGTTACTTCAGCCTGCTGGGCCGCGCCGACGACGTGCTCAACGTGGCCGGCCACCGCATCGGGACCGCGGATGTGGAAAGTGCCCTGGTCTCCCATCCCGCCGTGGCCGAGGCCGCGGTCATCGGCGTTCCCGATCCCTTGAAGGGGGAGGCCATCAAGGCCTTTGTGGTGCTCCGGGCGGGGCCACCGAAGAGCGAAGCCCTGGTGGACGCCATCATCGCCCACGTCCGGCGGGAACTAGGCCCCATCGCCACGCCGGGCGAACTGGTGATCCTGGACAGGCTGCCCAAGACCCGTTCGGGCAAGATTCTGCGCCGACTGCTCAAAGCCCAGGAACTGGGGCGGGAGCCAGGGGATCTTTCGACGCTGGAGGAGTAGCCCGGTGAAGGGTGTGGACCCGAGCCCCCTTGGCAGCTTCCCCGGCGCGCCCCCTCGAGCGCCAGAAAAAACTCGGTTTTCGCACATATTCGCAATTCAAAGAAATCTTGTGCGCTAGCCTACGAGGTGCTATATTCCCCCCAGCACACGAAAGAGAACCCCCGGCCCGACTTCCACGACCTCTCGAGGGTGGTCCTTGGTGTGTTCAATCAGGAGGAGGACATGACCGACACCGATAAAGTGAAGCAGCTAGAGGCCCTGGCCACTCAGCGCTGGCGAATCGCGTTGCAACTGACCCTGGCCATGATGGTCATCTACTTCGGTTTCATCCTGCTGGTGGCCTATGCCAAAGGGGCCATGGGCACCCAGCTGGTGCCGGGGCTGAGCCTGGGCATCCTGCTGGGGGCGCTGGTCATCGTGGCAGCTTGGGTGCTCAACTGGATCTACGTGCGCTGGGCCAACCGCGAGTACGACGAGGCCATACGGCGGCTGGGAGAGTGAAGGGGGAGCCCTATGCAGACCACGCTTGGACAGACCAACCCCGTCGCCATTCTCTTCTTCTTCCTCTTCATCTCCGTCACGCTGGGCATCACCTACTGGGCCGCCCGGCGTACGCGCACCACCGAGCAGTTCTACGCCGCAGGGCGCAGCGTCTCCGGCCTCCAGAACGGCCTGGCGCTGGCCGGGGACTACATGTCGGCGGCGAGCTTCCTGGGAATCGCTGGCCTGGTAGCCCTCTCGGGATTCGATGGGCTGATCTACTCCATCGGCTTTTTGGTGGGCTGGCCGGTGGTGATGTTCCTCATCGCCGAACCGCTGCGCAACCTGGGCAAGTACACCTTCGCCGACGTGGTGGCCTATCGGTTGCGGCAAGTGCCGGTACGCAGCGCCGCTGCGGTGAGCACCCTGGCGGTGGTGGCCCTCTACCTCATCGCCCAGATGGTGGGGGCAGGGAACCTGATCAAGTTGATGTTCGGCCTGTCCTACGAAGTCGCTGTGATCATCGTGGGTTTAGTGATGCTGGCCTATGTGCTCTTCGGCGGCATGGTGGCCACCACCTGGGTGCAGATCGTAAAAGCAGTCTTACTCCTAGGAGGGGCCTTCCTCCTGGCCCTTTTGGTGCTCCTTCACTACGGCCTCAACCCCCTGGCGCTCTTCCAGGACGCCGTGGCCAAACAGGGGGATAAAGTCCTGGCCCCTGGGGGGCTGGTGGCTAACCCCATCGACACCCTCTCGCTGGGTCTGGCCCTCATGCTGGGCACGGCTGGGCTGCCCCACATCCTCATGCGTTTTTACACCGTGCCCGACGCTAAGGCTGCCCGAACCTCAGTCACCTGGGCCACCCTCTTTATCGGATTCTTCTACCTGGTGACCTTCGTGCTTGGCTTTGGGGCCATGACCCTGGTGGGGCCGGACGTCATCCGGGGCATCGACAAGGGCGGCAACATGGCGGCCCCCCTGCTGGCTGAGGTTCTCGGGGGCACCCCCTTCCTGGGCTTCATCGCTGCGGTGGCCTTCGCCACCATTCTGGCGGTGGTGGCGGGCCTTACCCTCTCCGGGGCGGCGGCGCTCTCGCACGACATCTGGGTCAACGTGGTGCGCCGGGGACACGTTTCCGAAGGAGAGCAGCTCAGGGTGGCCCGGACCGCCACCCTGGCCCTGGGGGTCGTGGCCATCCTCCTGGGAATCGCTTTCAAGGGGCAGAACGTGGCCTTTACCGTGGGCTTGGCCTTTGCCATCGCGGCTAGCGGAAACCTGCCCGCTTTGGTGTACTCCATCTTCTGGCGGGGCTTTACCACCGCAGGAGCGGTAGCCGCCATCCTGGTGGGCACGCTCTCGGCCGTGCTCCTCATCTACCTCTCCCCCACCGTTCAGGTAGATATCCTCAAGCATGCCGCGCCCATCTTTCCCCTGAAGAACCCCGGCATCATCTCCATCCCTCTGGGCTTCCTCGCTGGCTGGCTGGTCTCGGTCCTCTCCCGCGAGCGCGAGGCCGAGGAGCGCTTCCTCGAGGTCGAGCGTCGGGTACACCTGGGCGCAAGTGAGGCCGGCTAGCGCCGGTGCTCAAGGGGTGCCATCCCCGCCCGGCGCGCCCCGGGCGGGGGCTTTCACATGAACACCCAGAAATTTTCCGACCCGCTGGACTTCGTCCGGCTATGCCCGCCCTTCGACCGGCTCCCACCGGAGGGTTTGCAGATCCTGGAGAAGACCCTCGAGGTGGCCTACTGGCCCGCCGGAACCGGCTTGCTCGAGCAGGGCGGGCAGGGCAGCACCCACCTCTACCTCATTCGCAAGGGCTCGGTTCGGCTCGAGCGGGGCAAAAAGGTGGTGATGCAGCTCGAGGAGGGCGATCTCTTTGGTTACCCCTGGCTCTTGAGCCAGGAGACCTCGGCCTTCGACGTCATCGCCGACGAGGACCTTTTGACCTACCGCTGGCCCGCCGAGACCTGTCGCAAGCTGATGGATTATCCCGGCTTCGCCCAATTTTTTACCCAGGGACTCGCGGAGCGCCTGCGCAAGGCCGTGCAACCCCAACCCACCGATCTGCAAAACCTAAATTTCAGCTTGCCCGTCCGGCAACTGGTGAGCCGTCCTGCGGTCTTTGTTCCCCGCGACTGCACCGTGCAACAAGCGGCTCGGCTCATGCGGCAACACCGCATCAGCTCGGTGCTGGTGACCGGCGACCCGGTGGGCATCCTCACCGACCGGGACCTGAGGAATCGGGTGCTGGCCGAGGGCTTACCCCCCGATACCCCGGTAGAGCGGGTGATGAGCGCCCCGGTGAAGACCCTGGCGGCCTCGAGCTCGCTCTTCGAGGCGCTGGCCTTCATGATCGCCCAAGACATCCACCACCTGCCCCTCACGGAGCAAGGGCAGATCATAGGGGTCGTCACCGATACCGTTTTTCTGCGTCAGCAAGCCCGCAGCCCGCTCTACCTAACCCAGCGGCTGGAGCAAAGCCAAGACCCGGAACAGCTAAGGGGATATGGGCTCGAGCTGGCCGGGGTAGTGGAAAACCTGCTCCGCGGTGGATTGGGCGCGGCGGAGATCGGACGTGGGGTGAGCGCCCTCAACGACCTCCTGGTGCGCCGGCTGCTGGGCCTGGCCGAGCAGAGGCTAGGGCCGCCGCCCGCCCCTTACGCCTGGATCACCTTCGGCTCGGAAGGCCGGATGGAGCAGACCCTCCTCACCGACCAAGATAACGCCCTGATCTATGCCCAGCCCTCGGCTTACTTCCCCAAGCTCGCCGAGTTCGTGGTGAACGGGCTGCTCATCGCGGGGTTTCCCCCCTGTCCGGGGGGTTACATGGCGACCCACTGGCACAAACCGCTGGCCGAATGGTTGGGGCTTTTCCAGGACTGGATCGAGCGACCCACCCCCCAGGCCCTGCTCGAGAGCGCCATCTTCTTCGATTTCCGCCCGCTCCACGGCTCACTCAATCTCACCCCGCTGCGCGAGGCGGTGCGGCGGGCCCGCCTGAACCAGCGCTTCCTGGCCCAACTGGCCCGCTCCGCACTCGAGTTCCGCCCCCCGCTCACCCTCTTCCGGCAGATCCGTCAGGACCAGGCCGGGCTCGACCTCAAAAAGAGCGGCATCACCCCCATCGTCAACCTGGCCCGCCTCTACGCCCTGGCCGCCGGTTCCGACGCGGTGAGCACCCCCGAGCGCCTGGAGGCTGCCGCCAAGGCCGGAACGCTGGGCGAGGAGACCGCCCAGACCCTCGCGGAGGCCTTTGCATTCTTGCTCCGCCTGCGGCTTCGCGAGCAGCTCGAGGCCCTCCGCCAAGGTCAGCCCACCACCAACCGGGTTCGGCTGGAAGGCTTGAGCCCCCTCGAGCGCCGCCACCTGCGTGAGGCTTTCTTGGCCATCCGCGAGGCCCAGGAGGCCACCCGTTTGAGTTTCCGCACCGATCAGCTCGGATGACTCAAACGAGCCGACCTGCTTACGCCCATGCTCAAACGTCTGCTGCGACGAACCCCGGCCCAGGCCTGGGAAGATGCCGTGTACTGGGCACTCGACCTCGAGACCAGCGGGCTCAACCCCGAGGATCAAATCCTCTCGGTGGGCATGATCCCCATTCGCGGGGGGGTGATCTGTTACGGGGAGCATTTTTACAGCCTGGTGCGGCCTGAGCGTTTCGAGGGGCTCTCGCTCGAGGGGCTCCGGGCACACCATATCCGCCCTTTCGAACTGCGCCAAGCCCCCCCGCTGGGCCAGGTCCTGACCGAGGTTCAACAGCGGCTTGAGGCGGGAGTCTTGCTGGTGCATCACGCCCCGCTCGACGTGATGTTTTTGCAACGCGCCTATGCTCGCTGCGGCCTGGTCTGGCCCCAGCCACGGGTAGTGGACACCGTCAAGCTGCTGCAGAAACTCGGCCAACGGCGGGCGCTGCTCGAGCCTCACGCCGAAGCGCCGCCGGCGAATCTGGCCCAGGCGCGAGCCTTCCTGAACCTGCCGCCTTACGCGGCCCACCACGCCCTATACGATGCGCTCGCCACCGCGGAGGTATTCTTGGCCCTGCGCGCCCGACTGGGAGCCCGTACGTTGCGCGAGCTGATCTGAAAGCTCTAGAAAAAACCGGAAGCGCTAGGCTTCCGGGGTGGTGGCTATGGGCGGACTTGAACCGCCGACCTAACGATTATGAGTCGTTCGCTCTAACCAGCTGAGCTACATAGCCACGTGGTTGCGGGGGAAGGATTTGAACCCTCGACCTTCGGGTTATGAGCCCGACGAGCTACCAGGCTGCTCCACCCCGCGCCGTGGCGCAAAGCCTATCTTAGGCGGGGCCGTGACCCGCGTCAAGCGAGGGGACAAAAAGCGAGCCATAATGGAAGCCATGGGGGTGAAGACATGACTGGCACACTGAGGGCTGAGCGCATCAACGCCTTGCCGGAAGACCACGTGCTGGAGTGCTTGCTGCAGGAATCAGGAGAGTCCATCCGGCTGGTGATCCTACACACCTCTCCGAGCCACTATGAGGCCTTGGGGCACATCGTCACGCGAAGCGCCAAAAACCTTTTCCCCCACTCCGGCCCCATGACCGCAGAACTCCTGGTCCACTGGCTGGATACCCTGCTGGTGAAGTGGAACCCAGAGGGTTCGGTCAGTTGGCGGGAGCACCCGCTGGACGAGGCCACCCGCAAGTTCATCGCCACCGTGCGGCAGTCGGCGGCGGGGTTGGCCGACCGGGCCACGGGCGCGGCGCGAACCCCAGGGGATTAGAGTGGCTCTAGGTAACCCGTTGGCTCGAGCACCGGCCCGCGAGCCTTGGTGCCGGGGATGGGACTCGAACCCACACGGGGTTTCCCCCAACGGATTTTAAGTCCGTAGCGTCTACCGTTCCGCCACCCCGGCAGGTGTGGACAGCGCTACGCATTTTACGGATTCTTGTAGCCCCCGCCAAGCCGTACCG
>PSML01000112.1:0-6479 GCA_040290145.1 Meiothermus sp.
GCGGCACAGCCAGAGGGTGCGCTCCAGGTCTTTTTGCTGGGGCTGGGTGGGGTACAGGCGGTACTTGAAGGCTTTCTTGGTCATTGTTCACCTTCAGGCACGTGCATATGATGGCACATCCGCTGCTCACCATGCTATGGGGGAGTCCATGTATCCCACGGACGGGGGATTATAGCTCCCCCACACCCCCTCTTTTCCCTAAGGGTTATTTGGGCCGGGCGCCGGGCCCCAAAGCCCTAGCATAAGAGGTGTGAGGCGTCGGCCAAGCGTTCAAATCCTCTTCCAACCCAGGGCCCTGCTGGCTCTGGGTCTTTGGCTCACCATCGCCGCCGCCCAGGCCGTGCCCTGGCCGGCCGGGGAGAAGCTCATCTACCGGGCCACCTGGCAGGGTATGCTGGCGGGCCAGCTCCAGCTCGAGGCCCAACCGCTCGAGCGCGGTTGGAGCTTCAAGGGCCGCATGACCCCGCAGGGGGTGGGAGCCTTACTGGGGTATAACCTCGAGCTGGACAGCCAGGTTGGGGAGGACCTCCTCCTTACCCGCTACCGCAAGCTCCTCACCGAGCCCTTCAAAGGCCAGACCCGGCTGGATGTGGCGCTCGGGCAGGGCGGGCTCGAGGCCCTCATCACCTACCCCAACGGGGCCAGGGCGGGCTGGCGTGACCCCACCCGCCAGGCGTTGGACGACCTCTCGGTGATCTATTACCTCCGGGTCCACCCCGAGGTGCAGACGGTGCGGCTGGTGCAGTTCCCCCGGGTGATCGAGGGCCGATTGGAGAGCCTGGGCAAAGACCGCGCGGGGCTATGGGGCTACCGCTTCGTCCAGGGCGAGGTGGTGGTGGAGGTCTGGTACCGCCACGACCTCGAGCGCACCCCGGTGCGGATCGTCTACGGGCGCGACCTGGGCCGCGTTGAGGCCAGCCTGGTCGAGCCCCCCCGGGACCGCTAGGCTGGACTGGTCAGGGCCGCCGCACGAGCACGCCGGGAGGGGGTGGGGCAGTTCCTCCCAAGGCCGGTTATCCCCTACAATTAATCCCAACCCTCCCCGCCCAGCGGCGAAAGGGGCGCCTTGCTCGGGAGTTCATCGTGACAGGAAGGGTCGTAGTGGCGATTTTTGGGCTCCTTTGGCTGGCCTGGGCCTTGCCCACGGGCCAGTCGCCGCAGAGCGTGGCTTTCCAAGCGGCGGACCGGGTTCAGGTCTACGGCACCTACTACCCCACCGGGGACCGCACCCGTCCGGTGGTGCTCCTTTTTCACCAGTCCGAGTCCAACCGCGGTGAGTACGCCCAGATCGCCCCCCGGCTGGTGGAACTGGGGTTCAACGCCCTGGCCATCGACGGGCGGGTGGGCGGCCCGATGTGGGGCCTGCGCAACCAGACCTACGATCGGCTGCGCCGGGTCGCCGGTTACGAGGAGGCCTTGCGCGACCTCGAGGCCGCCCTGGACTGGGTGATCCAGAGCGGGCACACCGGCCCGGTGCTGGCCTGGGGCAGCAGCTACTCCGCGGCGCTGGTGTTCTTGCTGGTGAAGGGCCGTTGGGCCCCCGGCGGTGCCGGTACTCAGGCGGCCCGTCATCCGCAGGTGGCCGGAGTCCTCTCCTTCTCCCCCTGGGAATACCTGTGGGGCGAAAACACCGTGCGCGAGGCCGCGGCCAAGGTGCGGGTCCCGGTGTTCATCACCTCGGCCAAGGGCGAGGCCGCGCAGGCCCGGGTGATCTTCCGGTCGGTGGGCAGTTCCAAGAAAGTCCAGTTCGTTCCGCGCCGCGACGGCAGGCACGGCTCGCCGGCCCTGGACAGCGAGGACGGCGAGGAGTATTGGCAGGCCGTGCGGGCTTTCCTGACCCAGTTCCAGTAGCCCAAAACGCCCGGCGGGGTTCCGATTGGCCCGCCCGACCCGATGGGAGGGGCGCGCGGGCAGTATACTGTCCCAATAGTTGGAAAGGGTCATCTGGGCCTGCTCAACGGGAGGAGAGCTTGAAAGGTAACGTCAACGTAACCGAAGGGGCGCTGGCCACCATTCTGGGGCTGGCGGCCCACGAAGTGCCGGGGGTGGTGGGGATGAGCCCGGCGGGTATCCGCGAGAGCATCAGCCGCATCCTGGGCCGCGCCGAGGCCAACGAGGGGGTGGTGGTCAAGCCCGACCCCTCCGCGCCGGGTAAGTATCAGGCTGATCTTTACGTGGTGGTCGCCTTCGGCTCGCGCGTGCCAGCGGTGGTGGACTCCATCGGGGAGCGGGTCATCTGGGCGGCCCGGAGCCTGGCCGGGCTCGAGCTTTCCACGGTGCGGGTCCACGTGGTAGGGGTGAGCCGTGGGTAGGCGGGCTGGGGGCTGGCTTGCGGTGGCCGGAGGTCTCCATGCCTGAGCGCCTTTCCCCCGACGAACTGGCCCAGGCCTTCCGCTACGCCACCGACTGGTTCGCGGTGTACCTCGAGGAGACCAACGCCCTCAACGTCTACCCGGTTCCCGACGGGGACACCGGTACCAACATGCACCTCACCCTGCAATCCCTGCGGCGCGAGCTGGACGTAACCGATACCTCGCGCATGGCCGAGGTGGCCCGGGCCATCAGCTATGGCTCGCTGCTGGGGGCGCGAGGCAACTCCGGGGTGATCACCTCGCAGATCCTCAAGGGGTTCGCGGAGGTGATCAAAAAAGCCCAGGCCCTCACCCCGCCGCTGCTCGCCGAGGCCCTCGAGGAGGGCACCCGCAGCGGTTACAAAGCCGTCATGAAGCCGGTGGAGGGGACCATCCTCACCGTGGCCCGCTACGCCTCGGAAGGGGCCCGCCAGGCCCTCGAGGGGGGGGCGGGTAGCCTGGAGGCGGTGCTGGCGGGGGCGCTCGAGCGCGGGCGCATCGGCCTGGCCGAGACCCCCAACCTGCTGCCGGTGCTCCGACAGGCCGGGGTGGTGGACGCGGGCGGGGCCGGGTACCTGCACATTCTGGAGGGGATCCGCGGCTTTGTTCTGGGCCTTCCGCTGCCCGAGCCACCCAAGGTTGAAAAGTACGCCCAGACCGAGTTTGCTGAGGGGGATTTCGGCTACTGCACCGAGTTTTTGATGGAAGGGGTGGAGGTTCCCATCGAGGAGATCCGCCAGGCGGTCTCGGGCTGGGGGGACTCCCTTTTGGTGGTGGGTGCGGAGGGCTACGTCAAAGGCCACATCCACACCAACGATCCCGATGCCCTCTTGAGCACGGTGGCCCGCTACGGCAAGATGGTGCGCACCAAGGTCGAGGACATGTCGGTGCAGCACACCGAGATCTTGGGGATGGCCGGGGCCGCCGATGAGGCCCCACCCCCCACCGGCTTGGTGGTGGTGGCTGCGGGCTGGGGGCTGGTGAAGGTCTTCCGCAGCCTGGGGGCGCGGGTGGTGGCCGGGGGGCAGACCGCCAACCCCAGCGTGCAGGACATCCTCGATGCCATCAAGAGCCTGCCCAACCCCCACGTGATCGTGATGCCCAACAACTCCAACGTGCTGATGTCGGCCCAGCAGGCGGCCCAGCTGGCCGCAGAAGGGGGCAAACACGTCCACGTCCTGCCTACCAAGACGATGGGGCAGGGCCTGGCCGCCGCCGTGATGTACCACGGGGATGTCGAGCCCGCCGAGCTGTTGCCGGAGATGGAAGAGGCCAAGGAGCGGGCGGTGACCCTCGAGGTCACCCGGGCCAGCCGCGACGCCACCCTCGAGAGCATCGAGGTCAAGGAGGGTCAGCCCATCGGCCTTAAGGACGACAAGCTGGCCCTGGTGGCCGAGACCCCCGAGGAGACCCTGCTGGGCCTGGTCCGCCTGGCCAAGACCCCCACCCACGAGATCATGACCCTCTTCCACGGCCCCGCCGTAGGGAAGGAGACCCTAGAGGCCCTCTCCCAGGGGATCTCCCAGGCTTTCCCCGACCTCACCCTGGAGATCCACCCCGGTGGACCTGATCTCTACGATTACCTGGCGGTGCTCGAGTAACCCAAAAAAACCGCTCTGGGAGGGCGCTCGAGCCCTCCCCTTGCCCCGTCCGGGGTGAGTAACCCGGGCGGAGCCTGTCGGTAGGGCGAAAAGCCCCGCCGACGCTACATTTGTAAACGCCGCGATGTATACCCCGGGATGAGAAGGGTAAAGACTGGCTTAATCTGGGCTTCACCTTGAAGACCCCCGTTAACCAAGCGTCTCCCCGCTGACCTGGGGGTCAGGGGAGATGAGGGGTGGCTGAATAATGAGGATGTATATGCGGCCTTCTTAGGCTCTCCTTGGAGAGCCCGCCTAGTCTTTAGGGCAGCTATGGTACGACGATTGATCGCCGTACGTTTTTTTTGGTGGGTATTGGCGCTGATGATTGTAAATGCGGGATTGGCCCAGGCTCCCCGGACTTACATCCTGACCGCTACCGCTTACACCTCGAGCGTACGAGAAACCGACCGCACCCCCTACATCACCGCCACCGGAGCCCGCACCCGGATCGGCATCATCGCGGTGAGCCGCGACCTGCTGCGCACTTTGCCCTATGGCTCCAAGGTCAGGCTGGAAGACCTCGGCACCGCCCGGGGAGGGCGGGGGCAGTTCAACTACCTCTTCCGGGACACGGTCTTCGTGGTCGAAGACACCATGAACCCGCGCAAGCGCAACCAGATCGATGTATGGCTGCCCGATCTCAGCACCGCCTTCCGCTTTGGCGTACGCAGCGTGCGGGTGACCGTTCTGCAAGTGGGCCGATAGACGGGTATCCTATCCAGGATGCGCTTCGTCTGGTTTTTGGCCCTGCGTCACCTGCGCTACCGCCGCACGCAAAGCCTCATCACCCTCTTGGGCGTGGCGGTGGGCATCATGGTGCTCACCACGGCCCTCTCGCTCACCAACGGCTTCACCCAGGGGCTCATTGACGCTACCTTGCGCGGGGTGCCGCACATCTTCCTGCAAGCCCTCCACCCGCAGCATGCCCCGCCTCCCAAACCCCACCCCCAGGTGGTGGCCCAGACCCCCTATCTGGTCACCAAGGCTTTGCTCACGCGCCGGGCTACCTCGGGACAGCGGGCCGGGGTGGATGTGGCCACCTTGTGGGGGTTGGGGGAGGGGGCCCAGCGGGTCTATCCTCGCCTTGACCTCTCCGGCCTGAAGCCGGGTACCATCGTGCTGGGCTCCGACCTGGCCTGGCAGCTGGGGGCTTTTGTGGGGGATCGGCTCTTTGTGCTTTCGGTGAGCCAGAAGCGAGTGGAACTCGAGGTGGCCGGGACCTTTCGCACCGGCAACGCCCTGCTCGATGCGGGGAACGCCTTCGCCACGCTCGAGGACGTGCAGGGGCTCACCGATCAGCCCGGAGCCCTCACCGGCTACCAGGTCTTGCTCAAAGACCCCGAGCAAGCCCCCCGGGTAGCCCAGGAACTCTCCGGCACCCTCTACTTCGCCCAGACCTGGCAAAGCCTCAACCGCACCCTCATCGAGCAGCTGGCCCTACAAAAACGGGTGATCGGGATCGTGGTGTTCCTGATCGTGGCGGTGGCGGCTTTGGGCATGGCCAACGTGCTGGTGCTGGCGGTGGTGGAGAAAACCCCCGACATCGCCCTTTTGCGGGTGATGGGGGCCAGCGGGTTACAGGTGGCGGGGGTATTTGCCCTCGAGGGCCTCTTGCTGGGGAGTGCCGGGGTCTTCCTGGGGAATCTGCTCGGCTACGGGCTTTCGACCTACTTTGTCCTCAACCCGGTGCGCATCCCCGGCGAGCTTTACTTCATCAGCGGGTTGCCGGCTCAGCTCCGCCTGGGCGACTTCGTCTGGGTCTCGCTGATGAGCCTGGGGGTGGTGCTGCTGGCCTCGCTCTTGCCCTTGTTTCGGGCGCTCCGGGTCAAGCCGGGGGAGGTGCTGCGCTGACGGTGGCCCCGCGGCTCAGGAAGGCTAAGGCCTGGGCGGCTTTGGCGGCCCCCATCCGCACCACCTCGGGCAAGCCCACCCCCTGGTAGGCCGCCCCCGCCAGGAACAATCCCGGCAACCCCTCGGCCTCGAGCGCGGCCTTCACCCGCTCCAGGTGCCCCACCGTGTAGCGCGGCAGGCCTGCGCCCCAGCGGAAGACCCAACTCCGCTCAGGGGGGGGAACCCGGCCCCACAGCCGGCCCAGGTCGGCCAGGGCCATCCCGGTTAGCTCAGCTTCGCTGGCGCTGACCCCGGAAAAGTAGGCCCGCACCAGCGCGTAGCCCTGGGGAGCCCGCCCGGGCCACTTCTGGTCGGTCCAGGTGAAGCCCCGTACCCCAAAACCCCGCCCCGCCGCCATCAGCATCCCGTGGCCCACCCGGGGCGGGATCTTCTCGGCGGGGAAGGCCAGCGAGACCGTGGCCGAGTCGCCGTAGGGGATCTCCCGCAAGGCTTGGGCTGCCGAAGGATGCAGGGGCTCGAGCAGCCCGGCGGCCCCCCCCGCCGGGATGGCCAGGATCACCGCCTCGGCCTCCCGGCAGCCCTCCGGGGTATGGATCCGCCAGCCGTCGGAGCGGCGCTCGAGGGCCATGGCGGG
>PSML01000113.1:0-6371 GCA_040290145.1 Meiothermus sp.
CCAGCACCGGGACGTGGCTGCGGCCACCAACATTCTGGCCAGGGCTCGGACGGAGCCTTCGGGGATGGGCACTGCAATGGCAGTCCCGTGAGAACCGAGAAGCCTCGTTTCTGAAGAACGGGGAGTCGTCACAGCACGGACTCGGCGGGGGTATAGGGCAGGTTGAAGGCCTCGGCCACGCCCCTATAGGTGCACTTCCCGGCGAAGGTGTTGAGCCCTTTCATGAGGGCCGGGTCTTCGCGCAGGGCATCCAGCCCCTTCTGGGCCAGCCGGATCAGGTAGGGCAGGGTCTGGTTGGTGAGGGCGAAGGTGCTGGTGCGCGGCACCGCGCCGGGCATGTTGGCCACCCCGTAGTGCACCACCCCGTCCACCACGTAGGTGGGGTTGGCGTGGGTGGTGGGGTGGATGGTCTCCACGCAGCCGCCCTGGTCTACGGCCACATCCACGATCACCGCGGCCTCTTTCATGGTGGAGAGCATCTCGCGGGTGACCAGCTTGGGAGCCTTCGCGCCGGGGATCAACACCCCGCCGATGAGGAGGTCGGCGTGGCGGATCGAGGCCGCGATGTTGGCCTCGGTGGAGGCCAGGGTGATGACCCGCCCGCCGAAGATGTCGTCGAGGTACTGCAAACGGGCTTTGGAAAGCTCCAGGATGGTCACCTGAGCGCCCATGCCCAGGGCGATCTTGGCCGCGTTGGTGCCCACTACCCCCCCGCCGATGATGACCACGCTGGCCGGGGCCACACCGGGAACCCCGCCCAACAGCACCCCGCGCCCGCCGTGGGGCTTCTCCAGGGCTGCCGCCCCTACCTGAGGGGCCATCCGGCCCGCCACCTCGCTCATCGGCACCAACAGGGGGAGCGAGCCGTCCTCGAGCTGCACCGTCTCGTAGGCGATGGCGGTGGTTCGGCCCGCCAAGAGGGCCTGGGTGAGGGCTTCGTCGGCGGCCAGGTGCAAGTAGGTAAAAAGGAGCAGCCCCTCGCGCAGATAACGGTACTCCTCGGCGATGGGCTCCTTGACCTTGACCACCAAGTCGGCGGCCCAGGCCTCATCGGCCGTGACCATCTCGGCCCCGGCGGCTTGGTACTCGGCGTCCGAGATCCCCGAACCGACCCCGGCGTTCTGCTCTACCCGCACCTTATGGCCGCGCCGCACCAGGCTGGTGACCCCGCCGGGCGTCAGGGCCACGCGGTTCTCGAGCGTCTTGATCTCCTTGGGCACCCCGATGACCATAACTTCACCCCTTTTCCCGAGAGTGTAGGGCCTCCGAAGGGACAAGGGAAGTTCGAAGTTAAGGCCATATGGGAGTATCGGTTACGGCTCGTTAAGCTTATCCTGGGGTATGGCTTCCGATCTTCAGCGGCTGTTGGACCCCATCAACCTGGCCATCCTGCACGAACTCCAACAGGACGCCCGGCTCTCCTACAGCGAGCTGGGCCGCCGGGTGGGGCTGTCCACCCCCGCTGTCACCGAGCGGGTGCGGCGGCTCGAGGACGCCGGGATCATCACCGGCTACGGGGTGCGGCTGGACCCGGCCCGGCTCGGCTACGAGATCACCGCCCTCATCGAGGTGGCGGCCCCGCCCACCCGCTACCACCAGGTGGTGGAGTTCGCCCGAGGGAAGCTCGAGGTGCGCGAGTGCTACTTCGTGACCGGGGAGTCCTCGTTCGTGGCCCGGGTGGTGGCCCGCTCCATCGCCCACCTGCAAGCCCTCATCCAGCAGATGAGCGTCTTCGGCAGCACCCGCACCGCGGTGGTGCTCTCCACGCCGGTCATCAAGGAGACCTTCGAGCTGCGGACCGCCAGCGATGAGCCGGACCTGCCCAGGGCTACTCCTTGAACACCCGCCGGATCTTGAGCTTGAAGCCATCCCCCTCGGCGATGGCGATGAGCCGGCGACGGTTATCCACCAGGGCCACGTAGCCCTGGGCGGGGATCGGCAGCGGGACGCCCTCGAGGGCCCGCTTGGCCTCGGGGGGGGAGAGCTGGACCAGGGGAAAGGAGAGGGCCTGGGTCTCCTCCAGGGGGTGCTGGGGGTCGATTTTCTCCAGCGGCACGCAGCGCTCGAGGCCCACCCGGCCCACCCGAGTCCGCACCAGCCCCGACAAAAAGGCTTGGGTCCCGAGCATCTCCCCCAGGTCACGGGCGAACGAGCGCACGTAGGTTCCGCTCCCTACCACCAGCCGGATCACCGCGGTGGGGTACTCCCCCAGCGCCTGGGGAAGCTCGACCAGCCGGCCCCGCCCGGCGATCTCCCAGCCGTGCGGCGAGGGGCCGATGCGGTAGGGTTTGGGGGCCGGGTCGAAGGCCAGGAGGGTGGCCTCGAGGTACTTGACCGGCCTGGGGGCAAGCTCCAGGTTCTTCCCCTTGCGGGCCGCCTCGTAGGCCTTGACCCCACCGACCTTGACCGCTGAATACGCCGGGGGGGTCTGCTCGGTGAGCTCGAGGAAGCGCGGGAGGGTGGCCTCCAGGTCTTTTCGGCTAAACCGCGCCGGGACCTCTGCCGTAACCGGGCCTTCGGCGTCCAGGGTCTCGGTGCTCGCGCCGAAGGAGACCCAGGCCAGATACTCCTTGTCCTCGGCAAAGAGGAAAGGGACCAGCTTGGTCGAGGTGCCGCTGGCCAGGATCAGCACTCCCGTGGCCAGCGGGTCGAGCGTCCCGGTGTGCCCCACCCGGCGGGTTCCTAGGCGCCTGCGGGCGGCGTCCACCACGTCGTGGGAGGTGACCCCGAGCGGCTTGTCCACGGCGAACAAGGCCATGTCAGAGGGATTGTATGCTACGGGACAGCCCTCGCGCAAAGTGACGGTGGGCGCCCTTGGCTCGAGGTGACCTCTCCACAGTTCACCTCTGGGGAAGGGGGGCTAGACTAGGACTTATGGATAGCTGGAGGTCTAGGTACGCCCGGCTCAAGTTCGCCACGCCCGCCGAGGGGGTGCTCGAGGTCATCCTCTCCAACCCGGGCCGCCTCAACGCCGCCGATGCCACGATGCACCGCGAGCTGGCCTACGTCTGGCGGGACATCGACGCCGACCAGGACATCGGCGCGGTGCTGGTGCGGGGCGAGGGCGGGGCCTTCAGCGCCGGGGGCGACTTTTCCATGATCGAGGAGATGATCGCCGATTACGCGACCTTGGTGCGGGTCTGGAAGGAGGCCAGGGACCTGGTCTACAACGTCCTGAACTGCTCCAAGCCGGTGGTGGCGGCCATCGAAGGCCCGGCGGTGGGGGCCGGGCTCGCGGTAGCGCTCCTCTCGGACATCAGCATAGCCGGGAGGAAGGCCCGCATCCTGGATGGGCACACCCGGCTGGGGGTGGCGGCGGGCGACCACGCGGCGATCATCTGGCCCCTCCTCATCGGGCTGAACAAATCGAAGTACTACCTGCTCTTGAACGAAGCCCTGAGCGGCGAGGAGGCCGAGCGGCTGGGGCTGGTCTCCTTGTGCGTAGACGACGACCAGGTCTACGCCAAGGGGCTCGAGCTGGCCCGAAAGCTCACCCAGGGCTCCCCTACCGCCATCCGCTGGACCAAGTACGCCCTCAACAACTGGCTGCGGCTGGCCGGGCCGACCTTCGATGCCAGCCTGGCGCTGGAGTTTTTGGGCTTCTTGGGGCCGGACGCCCAGGAGGGGCTCGAGTCCCTCCGGGAAAAACGCCCCCCCAAATTCAGCCCAAAGGCCCCGCTGTGATCCGCTAGAGCCCCTTGGGTCCCATCGGTAGCCCTCGGCCGGCGGCGGGTAGAATAGATCCCTATGCGCTTACAGCAGTTTCTCGCCCGGGCTGGGGTGGCCAGCCGCCGCAAGGCCGAAGACCTGATCCGCCAGGGGCGAGTCACCATCAACGACCAAGTCGCCGGGATCGGCTCGAGCGTGTCCCAGAGCGACGTGGTGCGGCTGGATGGCGAACGGGTGCGGCTGCCGGAGAAAAAGGTGGTGGTCGCCCTGCACAAGCCGGCGGGCGTGACCACCACCCGCTCCGACCCCCATGCCCTGCGCACCGTCTACCCACTGGTGCCGGACCTGCCCGGGCTGCACCCGGTGGGCCGCCTGGACAAAGACTCCGAGGGGCTCTTGCTGCTCACCAACGACGGCGACCTGACCCACCGGCTGACCCACCCCCGCTACGGGGTACGCAAGGTCTACCGGGCCTGGTGCAAACCCGGCTCGGTGTCCGAGGCCGACTGCCGGCGGCTGGTGGAGGGGGTGGAGCTCGAGGACGGGATCGCTCGGGCGCTCGAGGCCGAACCCACCAAGGAGGGGGCCCGCCTGGTCATGGCCGAGGGCAAAAAGCGCGAGGTGCGGCGGATGCTCGCCAAGCTGGGCTACCCGGTGACCCGGCTGGTGCGCCTCCAGGTGGGGCCGATCGGGCTAGGAAACCTCAACCCTGGCCAGTGGCGCTACCTGACCCCCGAAGAGATCGGGCTCTTGCGCGGGGTGAAGCCACCCAAACCCCGGCGCAAGAAGGAGGGCTGGGCCAAGGCCAAGCCACCCCAGCCTGAGCCTCGAGCCCAGCGCTTCAGCGAACGCCCCCCCAGCCAGGACAAACCGGACCGAGCCGACTCCGGGGTTGAGCGCAAGGGGCGGGTCGCAGCCAGCCGCGCCCCCCGGCAAGGGTCTGCCCAGAAAAAGCCCGCCTCGTCCCGCCGCGCCGGCCCTCCGGCGGCCAAACGGGGCGGCAAAAAGCCCTGAGGTACAATCGCCCTGTGAGCAGCACCTTTCAAGCCGGCGACGGCCTGGTCCAGATCAGCGAACCACAGATCCAAGCGCGCATCCGCGAACTGGGGGCCCAGATCACCCAGGACTACCAGGGCAGAGAGCCCCACCTGATCTGCGTCTTGAACGGGGCTTTTATCTTCATGGCGGATCTGGTGCGCCGGATTGACCTGCCGGTCTCGATGGACTTTCTGGCCCTCTCCTCCTATGGCTCCGGCACCAAGACCAGCGGCGAGGTCGAGCTGGTCAAGGACCTACGCTACCCCATCAGCGGCAAGGACGTGATCGTGGTGGAGGACATCGTAGACACCGGGATCACCCTCAACTACCTCCTGCACTACCTCGAGGCCCGCCAGCCCGCCTCGGTGCGGGTCGCGGCGCTCCTCTCCAAGCCGTCCCGCCGTCGCATCGAAGTCCCGATTCACTATCTGGGCTTCGAGATTGAGGACGCCTACGTCTATGGCTACGGCCTCGACCGGGCCCAGTACGACCGCAACCTGCCCTTTATCACCTCGATCCGCTCGGAATAACCCGGGCCCACGTTGTACAATCGGAGGCCATGCGGGCTTATCGCTACTTAGACTTCATCACCGCGCTTTTCGTGGTGGTGCTCCTCGTCTCCAACGTCGCCTCGACCAAAGTCGTGCTGCTGGGGCCGTTCACCTTCGACGGTGGGACCATCCTGTTCCCGCTGGCCTACATCTTCGGGGATGTGCTCACCGAGGTGTACGGGTACAAGCGCTCGAGGCGGGTGATCTGGACCGGGTTTTTCCTGCTCATCCTGGCGACCCTGACCTTCGGCATCGTCAACGCCCTGCCCACCCCCCCCGACCAGCAAAGCACCGCCCAGGCTTTCTCGACCATCCTGGGCCTGGTTCCCCGTATCGTGCTGGCCAGCCTGGTGGCTTACTGGGTGGGCGAGTTCGTCAACAGCTACGTGCTGGCGAAGCTCAAAATCGCCACTGGGGGGCGTTGGCTGTGGACCCGCACCATCGGCTCGACCCTCATCGGCCAGGGGCTCGACACCGGCCTCTTTTTGCTCATCGCCTTCTACGGGGTGTGGGACCATACCCTGCTCTGGACGGTTTTCGTGTCAAACTATGTGTTCAAGGTAGGGGTGGAGGTGCTCTTTACCCCCTTCACCTACGCGGTGGTGGGCTTCCTGAAACGCTCTGAGCGCGAGGACTACTACGACCGCGACACCGATTTCAACCCCTTCGCCGTCCGCTAGGTCACACACCCGCAGGCCGCTCCCCCTTTTTGGGTAGCCCGGTTTACGCTCGAGGTAGACCATCCCCCCTAAGCTAGGAGATCGATGAACCCCCCACACCCCCCCGTTCGCGCCGCGAACCCCCGCCGCAAAGTGGCCCTGGCCGGGGTCCTCGGCCTCGCCGCGCTTCTGGGCGGGGCTGAGCTCTACTTCAGCTCGCGCATCTTCCCCGGGGTGGTGGCCGACGGGGTGGCGGTGGGGCGGATGACGGTGGAGGAGGCTGCCGCGCAGATCGCCGCCCGGGGCCAGCTCGCCAACCGGCCCCCGGTGGCGGTAGGGGCTGGGGGGCAAACCTACCGGCTGAGCGCCGCCGAACTGGGCTGGAAGGCCGATGCCAAGGCCACCGCCGAGGCCGCTTTCCGCATCGGGCGGGGGGGCGGGTGGGCCCACTCGC
>PSML01000114.1:0-6305 GCA_040290145.1 Meiothermus sp.
TACACCGGCTTGGTCTACGAGGGCCCGATGCTGCCGCGCCGGATCAACCGGGGCCTGCTGGCCTACCTCCAGCGGGAGGGGCTCGCGGGCCTCCAGGACCTCATCGGCAAGGGGTAGGGCGTCTCAAGCCCCCATGCCCAGCCAGGCCACGCGCCCTTCCACCAGGGTCATCACCGGCCACCCCGAGAGCCGCCACCCGGCCCAGGGGCTGAACCTGGCCTTGGAGGCGAACCGCGCCGGGTCTACCGCCCGCTCGCTGCGGGGGTCCAAGAGGGTCAGGCTGGCCTCGGCGCCGGCCTCGAGGCGGATCGGCCTGAACCCCAGCACCCGGCGGGGGCCGTCGGTGAAGCGCTCGACGAGGGTCGCCAAGGGAAATCCCCGCTTCAGGTAAAGCTCGGTGTAGAGCAGCGGGAAGGCCACCTCGAGGTTGGGAATCCCGAAGGGGGCCCGGATCAGATCCTGCTCCTTCTCAGCCCGGGTGTGGGGGGCGTGGTCGGTGCCGATACAGTCGATCGAGCCGTCCAGCAGGCCCTGGATCAGCGCCTCCAGGTCGGTTTGGGTGCGCAGCGGGGGCGCCACCTTGTAGACGGGATCGAGGCTTTCCAGCCTCTCGTCGGTGAGGGTCAGGTGGTGCGGCCCGACCTCGGTGGTCACGGGCAGGCCCTCGGCCTTGGCCTGGCGGATGAGCTCGAGGCCTCGAGCGGTGGAGAGATGTTGGACGTGAAGGAGCGTGGGGCGCTTGGCGTCTGGCCTCTGGCGTCCCCATACGTAGCGGACGATCTCCAAATCCCGCGCGATGCGGGCGGCCTCCGCCGCCGCCGGGTTGCCGGGGAGGCCCAGCCGGTAGGAGAGGGGGCCCTCGTTCATCACCCCGCCCCGGCGCAGCCCGGCGTCCTCGGCGTGGACCGAGACCACCAGGCCCCAGGAGGCCGCGTAGCTTAGGCCCAAGGCCAGCACCCCGGCGTCCTCGTTGGTCTTGCCGTCGTCGGTGAGCATGATGGCCCCGGCTTCCTTCAAGAGCCGGGCCTCGGTCAGGCGCTGGCCCTCCTGCCCCTGGGTGAGGGCGGCAGCGGGATGGAGCCGGGCCTGGCCGATCTGGCGGGATTTCTTGATCAAGGCCGCCACAGCCTCGGGGGTGTCCACCGGGGGCGTGGTGTTGGGCATCGAGACCACGTCGGTGTAGCCGCCCCGGGCGGCGGCGGTGAGGCCGGTCTGGAGGTCTTCCTTGACCTCCTGCCCCGGCTCGCGCAGGTGGGCGTGGGGGTCGAAAAAGCCGGGGGAGAGGATGAGCCCCGAGGCATCCAGGGTGCGCTCGGCATCCCCGCCGTCCAAGGCCAGAATCCTGCCTTCACCGACGAGCACATCCGCCGGGCCGCGTTCGCCGGAAGCGTCCACCAGCCGGATATTTTTAAGGAGGAGTTCACCTTTCATGACTGCTCCGTCACACCATATTGGACAGGCACGGGGGCCTGCCCTGGCGGTTTAGGTTTTGCGACCCACCAGCAGGTGATACAGCACCGCCATCCGCACCGCCTGGCCGTTGGCCACCTGCCGCTCGACCAAGCTCTGGGCAGCGTCGGCCAGGGTGCCCTCGAGCTCGAGGTCGCGGTTCATGGGGCCGGGGTGCAGCAGGGGCGCCCCCGGCTTGGCCCAGCCCAGCCGCTCGCGGGTGATCTGGTAACCGGCGATGTACTCGGGCTCGCTGGGCAAGAGGCCCTTATCCATGCGCTCCTTCTGCAGGCGCAGGGCCATCACCGCGTCGGCGTCCTGC
The DNA here is from genome assembly GCA_040290145.1 of Meiothermus sp. Taxonomy (GTDB): domain Bacteria; phylum Deinococcota; class Deinococci; order Deinococcales; family Thermaceae; genus Allomeiothermus. Next base: position 1,772 of record PSML01000114.1, read on the forward strand.
AGGGCCTCGCGCAGGTCGGTGGTCATCGTGACCTTGGGCAGCCCGCCCGGCAGCAGGGTCGCCGGGCCGCACAGCCAGACCTCGGCGCCCAGCATGGGCAAGAGCTCGGCGTTGGAGCGGGCTACCCGGGAGTGCAGGATATCGCCCACGATGGCGATCTTCTTGCCCTCGAGGCTTCCTAGGCGCTCGAGCAGGCTGAAGGCGTCCAGCAGGGCCTGGGTGGGGTGGGCCCGCCAGCCGTCCCCGGCGTTGATGATGGGCTTTCCCAGCCACCGCGCCGCTTGGTGAGGAACCCCGGCGGCGTCCACCCGGATCACGTAGGCGTCGATGCCCATGGCATCGAGGGTGAGCAGGGTGTCCTTGTAGCTCTCGCCTTTGGCCATCGAGGAGGTGGCGCCGCTGAAGGAGAGCACGTCGGCGGACATGCGCCGGGCGGCCAGCTCGAAGGAGAGGCGGGTGCGGGTGGAGTTCTCGAAGAAGACCGTGGCCACGGTGAAGCCAGTCAGGGCCGGGACTTTTTTGACCGGCCTGGAGAGCACCTCCTGCATCAGCCGGGCGGTCTCGAAGAGGTCTTCGACGTGCTTGCGGTTCCAGCCCTGGAAGTCCAGCAGGTGTTTGGGAAGGGCGACCAGCTCGGCAGTCATGGTTCCTCCCTCATCTGGGGTTGGCTTGCCGCTCCCATAACTCGACCCCGTCCTCTCCGTCGGTCTCGGCGATCTTGACCTTTACCAACTCACCCTTGCTGGTGGGCAGGTTCTTACCCACGAAGTCGGCCCGGATGGGCAGCTCGCGGTGCCCCCGGTCCACCATCACCGCCAGGTAGATGCGCTGCGGGCGGCCCAGGTCCACCAGGGCGTCGAGCGCGGCCCGCGCCGTGCGACCGGTGTAGATCACGTCGTCCACCAGCACCACGGAGCGCCCGGCGATGTCGTAGGGGATGCGGGTCTGGCGGACTTTGGGCTGGATGCCGATCTCCGAGAGGTCGTCGCGGTAGAGGGTGATGTCCAGCATGCCCACCGGGATCTCGACCCCTTCAAAGGCTTTGATCATCTCGGCGATGCGGTGGGCCATGGGAATGCCCCGGGTGTGGATGCCCACCAGGATCAGCCCCTCGGTGCCCTTGTTCTTCTCCACGATCTCGTGGGCGATGCGGGTGAGCGCCCGCCGCACGTCGTCCGGGCTCATGATCTGGGCTTTAAAGGTCATGAGCCCTCCGCGGCTTCGGGCAAAAAAAGACGCGCTGGACAAGCGCGTCAGCTCCGGTGTGGTAAGCCTCTAAACCTTTCACCCTTCCTCCCTTCCCGGCCTCGCGGGGCCAGACTTAAAGGTCTGCTTCAGGATACGGCCCGGCCAAGCCCTGCGTCAAGGAACGCAAGATTAAGATTCCGCTCACTTCCGGCCTTTGGCGCTTTGGGGCAAAATCCCCCTAGGGGCACTCCCTGGAGGTCGTCCTCTGGTTCTGCTCGTCAACGGATACCCGGTCAGCCGAGGCTACCTCAAGATCCCCCGGCTGCGCCGCCCGGTAGCCGAACTTTTCCTGGCAAGAGGCCAGGGCCGGGTGCGGGTGGGGGAGTCGGTGAGCGTGGACCTCGAGTTCGGCCCGGAGTTCCGCATGCATGTGTTTTTCGCTGAACTCGAGGGCAGCGAGTACCGGGTGCGGCTGGTGGGGGGAACCGGGGGGCTCTCCCGCACCATTCCCGCCAAAGCCTACGAGAACGCCAGGGCCTCGAGGATCATCCTCGAGATCCTGGCCGAGGTGGGCGAAGGGGCCGGTGAGATCAACCTTTCCGAGCTCCTGTGGCGCTGGGTGCGCCACGCCGGGCCGGCCTACCTGGCGCTCGAGGCGTTGGTGCTGGCCCTCGATGGCTCCTGGCGGATGCTCCCTGGTGGGGAGGTCTGGGTGGGCAAGGAGCAGTGGCCGCGCTACGACCGGATCGTAAAAGTTGTCCGAGCCTCGCACCAGCAGGGGCACTACAACCTGCCGCTGGAGCCCGAACTCCTTCCCGGAACGGTGCTGGTGGGGCAGTACGGGGGGATGGAGGGGGTGTTGGGGCGGGTGGAGGGGGTCATCCACCGCATCGGCGAGGAGCCCCGCACCGAGGTTTTTTGCTCCTAAAGCAGCCGTGGGCCGCCGGTGCTCAGCGAAGTGCGCCGGCTGGAGAAAAGTCGAGTGGCAGGCTCTAGGGGGTGCGTTGGCCCTATCGTGGGTCGCTCACTGATTCAGGCTCGGACACCTTGCTCCTGGCAGAATAGAATAGAGCCCATGCGTATTCTGCACACCGCCGACTGGCACCTGGGCAAACTCCTCAAAGGCACCGACCGCACCCCGGAGATCGCGACGGCCCTCGAGGAGGTTTTGTCCCTGGTCAGATCCGAGCGCATCGAACAGGTGCTGGTAGCGGGCGACCTCTTCGATCGGCCCCAGGTCTCCGCCGAGGCCGAGGCGGCGGCTTTCAGCTTTTTTCGCCGGCTCCACGAGCTAGGGGTTCCGGCTTTGGTCATCGCTGGAAACCACGACTCCCGCGACCGGCTCGAGGCCCTCGCCCCCCTCCTCTCCTTGGCCGGGGCGACGGTACGGGGTGAGGTGCGGCTTTTTGGCCAGGGCGGGGTGGTGCGGTTCCCCGGGGGTCAGGCCGCTTTGCTCCCTTTCCTTTCCGAGCGCCGTCTGGTCAAGGCCCAGATGCTCCTGGACGGCGAGGGAACCCAGTGGAAGGGGATCTACGCCGATGGGATGCGCCGGGTGGTGGATAACCTCTGCCGCGGGATGGACGCTGGGGGTGCCAAGCTGCTGGTGGGCCACCTCACCGCCGAGGGCTCGAGGCTCGGGGGTGGGGAGTTCCAGTTCTACTGCACCAACAGCTACGCGGTCTCGCCCAGCACCTTCCCGACGAGCCTGAGCTACGTGGCCCTGGGCCACATCCACCGCCAGCAACAGGTGGGGGAGGCCCCCATGGCCTGGTACTCGGGCTCCTTGATCCAGCTCGACTTCGGCGAGGGGGAGAACGCCCCGCGCGGGGCCCTCATCGTCGAGGTCGAGCCCGGCGTGCCGCCCAGGGTTCACCCGGTTGAGGCCCGGTGGGGCCGGCCGCTCAAGACTTTTCGCATGCCGGTCGAACACCTCGAGCGTCGTCTGGACGAGCTTTCCACCTGGAGTGGCTACGCCAAGCTGGTGCTGGAGGGCCGGGGCAACGCGGCTTTGCGCGAGCGGCTGTTCAAGGAGTTTCCCTTGCTGCTCGAGGTCGAGTTCCACACGCCGGAGTCCGAGGCCACCGCGGCGGTCCCCCCGATGCCGGAAGAACTCGACTGGGCCGAGACCTACGCCCGCTATGTCCGCGATACCTACGCCAGCGAGCCCGACCAAGCCCTGCTCTCGGCGTTCCGGCGGGTCTACGAGGAAGTTCACGCCCCCGAAGGGGCCTAATCAAGACCTATGCGACCCCTCAGACTGCGTGTGGAAGGCTTTGGGGCTTACCTCGAGCCCCAGGAAGTCCCCTTCGACGAGGTGGAGCTTTTCGCCATCACCGGCCCCACCGGCTCGGGCAAGAGCACCCTGTTGGACGCGATGACCTACGCGCTCTACAAGCAGACCCCGCGCATCGGGGCCAAGGGGCTTGCCGAACTCAAGCACCCCAGCGCGACCAGCACCCGGGTCGAGCTCGAGTTCAGCGTGGGCGAGGGGGTCTGGCGGGTGGTGCGGGTGCTCGGCAAGGAGAACCAGCACCGGCTGGAGTACCTCCAGGACGGGAACTGGAGGGTGCACCTCTCCTCCGAGCGGGCCAAGGCCCTCGACGCCCAGATCGCCAGCCTGGTCGGCATGGACTACGACACCTTCACCCGGGCCATCCTGCTGCCCCAGGGCCAGTTCGACCTCTTTTTGCGCGGGGCGGCCCGGGACCGCCGCGAGACCCTGATCAAGCTCTACGGCCTGGAGCGCCTCAAGGCCATGCGCGAGCGGGTGGGGGAGCATCTGCGGGAGGCTCGGGAGGGGCTGAAGCTGCTCGAGGGGGAGCTTTTGAGCCTGGAAGAGGCCGAGGAGGGGCGGCTCGAGACCCTCAAGGGCGAGATCGAAAGGCTCCGGCGGGAAGAGGGCTCCCTCGAGGCCCAGGCCGCCCAGGCCGAGCGCGACCTCAAAAGGTGCGAGGAGCTGGCCCAGCGGTTTGAGGAGTGGGAACGCATGAAGCGCACCCTGGAGCGCCTGGAGGCCGAGGCCGCCGACCTCGAGCGCTTCAAGACCCGGCTCGAGCGGGCCCTCCAGGCCGAGCGGGTGCTGCCCCAGGTGGAAGCCTTCGAGGCCGCCCAGCGCGAGGCCCGCCAGGCCCGAACCCTGGCCGACCAGGCCCATCTCGAGGCGGAGCGCCTAGGGGCCGAGGTCAGTAGGCTCAGGGCCAGCCATGACCCTTCGGCGCTCGAGGCCGCCAAGGCCGAGCTGGCCCGGCTCCCGCTGCTGGAGTCGCTGGAAGCCCGGCTGGTCCGCTACGGCGGAAACCTGGGCCTGCGCCACCCCGAGCCCCTGCCTTTCGATGAGGACCGGCTC
>PSML01000115.1:0-6282 GCA_040290145.1 Meiothermus sp.
CCGCCGGGGTGGGGCTCGAGGCCATCGAGTTCCCGCCAGTCTTGCAGGGGGTGGGCGCTTCTCCAGACTCCACTGAGCTCCAGGGGAACCTCGAGCCCCGTTTGGGCCTGGAGCTCGCGCACCAGCCCGGGGTACTCCGCGAGGCTCTCTTGGGCCCACGCGAGGGGCTCCCCCTGCAGGCCCTCGGCATATGGGGCCAGCATGCCCGCCGAGGCCCGGGTGGCCTGCCCGGCCTGGCCCGCCTCCAGCAGGGTGACCTCGAGCCCGGCCTGGCGCAGCCGGTAGGCGATGAGGCTGCCGATGAGGCCGCCCCCCACCACCACGACCTCGCTCATAGGGGCATCTCCGGCTGGGGCAGGGGGACACCCTGGGCCGGGCTGGAGGGGCTGGCCACGGCGCGTTGGGGCATGGGCCCGGCCGCATAGGCCCGGCGCCCCGCCTCCACCGCCTGGCGGAAGGCAGCGGCCATGGCCACGGGGTCTTGGGCCTCGGCGATGGCGGTGTTGACCAGCACCGCGTCGGCGCCCAGCTCCATGGCCCCGGCGGCCTCCGAGGGCCAGCGCAGCCCGGCGTCCACCACGATGGGCGGCAACTGGGCCCGTTGCTGGGCAAAGATCTCCAGCATGGCCCGGTTCCTGAGGCCCTGGCCCGAGCCGATGGGAGCGGCCAGGGGCATCACCGTGGCGCAGCCCAGGCGGGCCAGCCGCTGGGCCAGCACCGGGTCGGGGGCGATGTAGGGCAGCACCGTGAAGCCCTCCTGCACCAGGGCTTGGGCGGCGCGGTAGGTCTCGATGGGGTCGGGCAGCAAGTAGGTGGGGTCGGGGATGACCTCGAGCTTGACCCAGTCGCTTCCCGTCAGCGCCCGCCCCAGCCGGGCGATGCGCAGGGCCTCTTGGGCGGTGCGGGCTCCGGCGGTGTTGGGCAGCAGCCGGTAACGCCCGGGTTCCAGCGCTTCCAGCAAGCCCTGGTGCCCAGCCGCCCCCGCCTCGACCCGCCGGATGGAGACGGTCACCACCTCGGCCCCGGAGGCCTCCAGGGCCTCCCGCATCAGCGCCAAGTCGCGGTACTTGCCCGTGCCCACGAACAGGCGGCTTCTTATGGGCTGGCCAGCGATGATGAGAGCGTCCACGGCTAGCCTCCTTGCATCATGGCCACAACCTCCACCACGTCCCCTGCCACCAGGGGGCGGTCTGGCCAGCGGCCCTTGGGCCAGATCTCGTCGTTGAGCATCACCGCAACCGCCTCAGGGCTTATCCCCCGCTGGCCGCACACGGCTTCCACCACCTCGCTCAGGCGCTTCCCTTCGGCCTCCACGGCCTGGCCGTTAATCCACACCATCCAGCCACCTCCGCATGCGCGCGGCGACCCGTTGGGGATGGGGCGCGTCCAGGATGGCCCGCACCACCGCCACCCGGCGGGCCCCGGCCTCCAGCACCCCGGGCAGGGTGTGCTCGTCGATGCCCCCGATGGCGAACCAGGGCACCCGGAGGTTTTGCGCCGCCCAGCGCACGTAGGCCAGGCCTGTCGCGGGCCGCCCGGGCTTGGTGGGGGTCTCCCACACCGGCCCCACCGAAAGGTAGCCCCCGCCCCCCTCGAGCGCGGTCTGCTCCCGCCGGGCCTGCTCCGGAGCATGGGTGCTGCGCCCGATCCAGCCCGCAAAAAAGCGCCGGGCCTGGGCCACGCTCAGATCCCCCTGTCCCAGGTGCACCCCGTCGGCCTCGAGGATGGCCGCCAGGTCGGGGCGGTCGTTGACCACCAGCGGCACCCGGTAGCGCGCGCATAGGGCCTTGAGCCCCTCACCGAGCTCGAGGATGGCCCGGGCCTCGAGGTCCTTGGCCCGCAGCTGCAGCACCTCGACCCCGCCGTCCAGGGCGGCCTCGAGGCGCGCCAGCCAGGGGCCGGGCCGGGGACTTGCCACCAGATACAGCTTCCCTAGCAAAGGCTCACCTCCTGGACCGGTGAAGGGCCAGGAGAGATGGGTACAGGTTGGATTGGATGGGTTTTTCCATGGGCTTCCCTCCGCCGGTGCTAACCGGATCAGGTTCCAAGGGTTACAGGGCTCACCCTGCTCTCAGCCCCCAAGGGGGCACCCCTAGCCGATCACCCTAACCCTATCAGGGGCCGGTGGCCCCGTCAAGACCAACCCCTTGGACCCTATCTGATGAACCGCGGTGACCCTCCTCGGGTCCAGAGCTAGGGTTCTCGCCGGTCAAGGCTGAGCAGCGCGTAGAGTCATGGGGTTATGGTCTGGCTCGCGATCCCCGCAAGGGTAGCCAAGCAGACAGACCCCAGTTCCGCCCCCGTGCTATATTCACCCCGGAGCCGCAAGGCTCTAACTATTCCTTCGGGGCGGGGTGAGACTCCCCACCGGCGGTGAGCCCCCGGCTCTTCATGGAGTGGGGGAAGCCCGCGAAGCCCAGGAAATTCGCATCAGTACCGGCAACGCCGGGGGCCCATGGCCCTTCACTTGAGTACCGGCAACGCCGGGTCCGCTGCATCCTGGGCCCGATTCGGTGAGAATCCGAAGCCGACCGTGATGTCTGTGGCCCTTGGGCCATGGCTGAGTCGGGATGGGAGAAGGAGGGAAGGCTCGAGCGTCCCTGTGCTCGAGCGCAAAAGTGCATGAACCCCTAAGCTGGTTTGGGCAGATCCGTGACGGCCCGGATGAGACGTACATGCAGCAAGCCCTGGAGCTTGCCGCGCGGGCCATTGGCCGCACCAGCCCCAACCCTCCGGTGGGATGCGTGTTGGTGCGAGAAGGGGAGGTGGTGGGGTGGGGGTTCCATCCCCGTGCCGGGGAGCCCCACGCCGAGGTTCTGGCCCTGCGCCAGGCGGGGGAACGGGCTCGAGGGGCCACCGCTTACGTCACCCTCGAGCCCTGTGCCCACGATGGGCGCACCCCACCTTGTGCCCAGGCCCTCATCGAGGCTGGGGTGAGCCGGGTGGTGGTGGCAACCATCGACCCCAACCCCCAGGTCAGGGGCCGCGGCCTCGAGCAGCTGGCGCGGGCCGGGGTGGAGGTGGCGACGGGGGTCCTCAAGGATCCAGCCGAGCGGCAGCAGGAGGCCTTCCGCCACTGGATCACCCATGGTGAGCCCTTTGTGGTGTTCAAGACCGCTCTGAGCCTGGACGGGAAAACCGCCACCGCCGCCGGCGATGCCCGCTGGGTGAGCGGTGAGGCGGCGCGGGAACGGGTTCAGTTGTTGCGCGATGAGCTAGATGCGGTGGTGGTGGGGGTCGGGACGGTCTTGGCCGACGATCCTTGGCTGACCTGTCGCCTGAGTACCGACGCGGTTCCGGGGCGTATCCCTCGCGACCCGGTCAAGGTGGTGTTCGACACCCAGGCCAAGACCCCGCCCCAGGCCCGCTTGTTCGCCCCGGGGCCGCGGGGAGAAGCCGCCCGGGTGCTCATCCTCTGCGCTGAGGGGGCCGATCCCGCGCGGGTGGAGGGGCTGCGCCGGGTGGGGGCCGAGGTGGTGCCGCTGGAGTGTGGGCCCGACGGCCGGCTGGGCCTGGATGGGGCCCTACAAGCCCTGGGGGCGCGGGGGTTGACCGGACTGTTGCTGGAGGGGGGCTCGCAGCTGGCGGGTAGTTTTCTCGATGCGGGCAAGGTGCACAAGGTGGTGGCCTTCATCGCCCCCAAGCTGGTGGGTGGCCGAGGCCCTACGCCCGTGGCCGGAAAGGGCGTCCTGCAGATGTCCCAGGCTAGGCCCCTCGAGCGCGTTCGGGTCGAGCTTCTGGGGAGCGATGTGCTGGTAGAGGGGTATCTGTAGCGGCCGTTTGGGCAGAGCCCAGTCGGCTGCGGGTAACTTGGAGGGAGTCTGATGTTTACAGGTATCGTCGAAGAGGTGGGCCAGGTGGTGGCGGCCTACCAAGAGGGGGGAAATCGGGTGGTCACCATCCGCGCCCGGAAGGTCCTGGAGGGCCTGCGGGTGGGCGACTCGGTGGCCTGTAGCGGGGTTTGCCTCACGGTGGTGGCCTGCCCGCCTGAGGGTTTTACCGTGGAGCTTTCCCAGGAATCGCTGGCCAAGACTGCGCCGCGCTGGAGCGTGGGCTCGCGCCTCAACCTGGAGCGAGCCTTGCCGGCGGACGGACGTCTGGGCGGGCACGTGGTCACCGGGCACGTGGACGGAACCGGCGAGGTACGGGAGGTGCGGACCGACCCGGGGGCCTGGGGGGTGACGATCCAGGCTCCCCGAAGGCTCAGGCCCTACCTGGTCCCCAAGGGCTCGGTGTGCCTGGATGGGGTTTCGCTCACGGTAGCCGAGGTAGGGGAGGAGGCCTTCTCGGTGTGGCTGATCCCCCACACCCTGGCGGTCACCACCCTGGGCGAGCTGGGGCCGGGGGCCGTGGTCAACCTGGAGGCGGATATCCTGGCCAAATACCTCGAGCGGATTTTGCAAGCCCGGGAGGTGGTGCGATGAACGGGATTGCCCCCATCCAGGAGATCCTCGAGGAAATCCGGCAGGGGCGGCCCGTGCTGATGGTGGATGATGAGGGACGCGAGAACGAAGGGGATTTTGTCCTGGCGGCGGAGCACGCCACCCCGCAGATGATCAATCTGATGATGCGGGAAGGACGGGGGCTGGTCTGTCTGGCCCTCACCGCCCAACGGGCCCAGGCTTTGGGCCTAGAGCCGATGGTGGCCCACAACTCCGACCCCAACGGCACAGCCTTTACCGTCTCGGTGGACCACCGCTCCACGGGCACCGGGATCAGCGCCTTCGACCGTGCCGCCACCATCCGGGCTTGCCTGGACCCCGCCACCCGCCCCAGCGACCTGCGCCGACCGGGACATCTCTTCCCCCTGGTAGCGCGCGAGGGTGGGGTGTTGCAGAGGGCGGGCCATACCGAGGCTGCGGTGGATCTGGCCCGGCTGGCCGGGCTCGAGCCCGCGGGCGTCATCTGCGAGGTGGTCGCCGAGGATGGTCGGATGGCCCGGCTGCCCCAGCTCCTGGCGCTGGCCGATCGGCTGGGGATCAAGTTGGGCACCGTGCGTGACCTCATCGCTTACCGCTGGCGTAGCGAGACCCGGGTCCGCCGGTGCTCAGAAGCCACCCTGCCCACCGCCCACGGTGAGTTTCGGCTTTTCGGCTATCTGGACACGCTGAGCGGGGATGAGCATCTGGCGCTGGTGATGGGCCAGGGGGACGATCCCCTTCAGGACGGAGGGGGCTCCGTGCACCCGGCGGACGATCCCCTCTCGGGACGGACTGCGTCCGTGCACCCGGGGGCCGACGGACGCCCGGTCTTGGTGCGCGTGCACAGCGAGTGCCTGACCGGCGATGCTCTGCATTCGCTGCGCTGCGATTGTGGGGCCCAGCTCGACGCGGCCCTGGCAGCCATCGCCGCAGAGGGGCGAGGCGTGCTGGTGTACCTGCGCCAGGAGGGACGGGGGATTGGTCTGCTCAACAAGATCCGGGCCTACGCCCTGCAGGATCAGGGAGCCGACACGGTCGAGGCCAACGAGCGCCTGGGCTTTGCCGCCGATCTGCGCGACTATGGGGTGGGCGCGCAGATCCTGCTCGACCTGGGGGTGCGCCGCCTGCGCCTGATGACCAACAACCCGGGTAAGGAGGCGGCTCTGGCTGGGTATGGGCTGGAGATCGTGGAGAGGGTGCCCCTTTGGGTGGGCCACAACCCCCACAACCGGCGCTATCTGCAGACCAAGCAGCGCAGGCTCGGACACCGCCTGTCGCTGGAGGAGGTGCGATGAGGGTTTATGAGGGCAAGCTGATCGGCAGCGGGATGCGCTTTGGCCTGGTGGTCTCCCGCTGGAACGACCTCGTCACCCAGCGGCTGCTGGAGGGCGCGGTGGGCGCACTGCGGGCCCATGGCGTAGAGGAAGAGGCCCTCGAGGTGGTCTGGGTTCCCGGCTCCTTCGAGCTGCCCCTGCTGGCCCGGCAGATGGCCCGCAGCGGGCGCTATGAGGCCGTGGTGGCGCTGGGCTGCTTGATCCGGGGGGCTACCGATCACTACTCCCTGATTGCGGCCGCGGTGACCCATGCCCTCCAACAGACCATGCTGCAATCCGATGTTCCGATCGCGTTTGGCGTTCTCACCACCGATACCCTCGAGCAGGCCCTCGAGCGCGCGGGCAGCAAGGCCGGCAACAAGGGAGCGGAGGCGGCGCTCGCGGCGCTGGAGATGGCCAGCCTGATGAAGGCCTACCGGGGTGGATAGGCGCTGGGTCGGGGGAAGGCAGCTCTATGGCCGGAACCCGGGCTTACCGGGTCTGCGCCCTCGCCACGATCAGCCCCGAAGCCAGGGTCAGCCCGGCCA
>PSML01000116.1:0-6268 GCA_040290145.1 Meiothermus sp.
TCGAGGTGTTTTTCCAAGTCCCGCAGTTGGGGTTGGGTGGGGTAGAGGCGGTAGGCGAAGGCTTTGAGCATGGCTTGGCTAGGCATTTCTCTGGTTTTCGATGTAGCGCTTCACTGTAGCTATTATACAACAAAGAACTATCTACATTCACGCAGCTGTAATTGGTCAACAAAACGGCGTCCCGACAAGCAATCCCAAACACCAGGCTGGGGGTTTTTGTGCTTGCCTGGCGGGATTGGCCCCTTTTTCTGGGCCGGCCTTTGAGGATGCCTTCACAAGCGCTTGGGAGACTTGTTCCCGAGAGTGAAAGTTGACGGTATACCAAAAGCCTTCGTATAATACCGCAAATACCGCGTGAAGATATGCGCGGTGTTTGGATTCCCCAGCAGAGCGCGATGTAGACCTTTGGAAGCGGGTCCCTAACCCTCCTTCAGTGGTCGAAGCCCCCCACCCCGCCGAGCCGTGATCGGCAGACACCAATCCCCGCAGGAGGCCCAGGAGATGGAGTTCAGAAAAGCGTACCCGGAGATTCCCATCGGCAGCGATGCCTGCGGAATCATCGCCATGGTCGAGAAGAGCGGGCGACCCAGCCACGGCAATGTGCAACGGGTCTTGGAGAGCCTCTACCGCATGGCCCACCGGGCCGGCCTAATTCGCGGAGAAGGCGATGGAACCGGCATCCAGACCGATCTTCCGCGCGAGCTATGGGCGGCCTATCTGGAAGAAGCCGGGCTAGATGGCTCGCTGGCGCAAAATCCCCGCTTTTTCGTAGGCCACCTGTTCGTGCCCAAGAGCGCGGGGAACCGCGTGCAAGAACTCCTGGACCTGTTTCGCGTAGAGGGTTCGCGGCGGGGCATCAAGCTCCTCCACGACCGCCGCGGCGATGTGACCTCCGGCGTGCTGGGACCGGTGGGCAAGCGCACCGAGCCCCTCTTTTTGCAGGTTGCAGGTCTCTCTACCGACGGCGACGGCCCCTTGTGGGAGCTGGGGCTGGTGCTCGAGGGGCGCTTTCCCGTCCACGTGGTCTCGCTGTCTACGGCCTCGGTGGTGTACAAGGTGCGCGGCTCCGCCGAGATCCTCAAGCGCTACTACCCCGAGCTTTCCCGCGCCGAGTTCAAGTCGGCCCTCACCCTCGGGCACAACCGCTACTCCACCAACACCCTCTCCACCTTTGAGCAGGTGCAGCCCTTTGGGGTTTTAGGCCACAACGGCGAGATCAACACCATCGAGCGCCTGCGGCGGGAGTCCCGCTTTTTGGGTATCCCCCTGACGGGCGGCTCCGACTCCCAAGACCTCAACCGGGTGCTCGAGGGCCTCTTGTACCGCTTCGGCCTCTCGCTTCCGGAAGCTTTGGACCTGGTCTTCCCGCCGATCCTGGGCGAGATCAAGAATTACTCTCCGGCCCTGCAAGACCTCTACCTGTCGCTGCGCCAGCGCTTTGGGCCGCTCGCGCAGGGGCCGGCCGCGCTGGTCACCCGCCACCGCGAGGAGGCGGTGTTCTGCACCGACGCCATGGGCCTGCGCCCGCTGTGGTTTATCGAGACCGAGGGCGAGCTGATCTTCTCCTCCGAGCGGGGGGTCTTCACCGCTGAGGAGTTCGTCCACGACCCGCGCCCCCTGGCCCCTGGCGAGAAGATGTACCTGCGCCTGACCGTCGAGGGGGCCCGGCTGTTCCCCTTCGAGCGCCACCAGCGCTTCGTGCTCGAGGGCAACCTGGCCAAAAGCGGAGCCCTGGAGGGTTTCCGGGTGCACCTGGCCGGGCCGCGCTACGACGCGCCGCCGCCGGTCGCGGGCGGCTCGGAGGCTCAGGTTGAGGAGAGGCCCGCTCCCCCTCCGCTGGGCCTGGAGCGGGCCTTCGGCTGGGATCGCTGGGACACGGCCTACCTCGAGGCCCTGGCCGAGACCGGCAATGAGCCCATCGGCTCCTTGGGCTACGACGGTCCGCTGGCCGCGCTGAACCCCGAGAAGCCCAACCTCTCCGAGTTCTTCAAGGAGACCGTGGCCGTCGTGACCAATCCGGCCATCGACCGCGAGCGCGAGATCGAGCACTTCTCCACCCGCTCGATCCTGGGCCGCCGGGCCTTGCCGGATGGACGCGGAACCGGGCACGTGGAGGAGGTGCTGGTCCCGGTCCTGATTGAACAGACCGCGGACAACCTGCGTTTTATTGCCCAAGGGCAGGGCACGCTGACCCTCGAGGACGCCCTCTCCCGCTTCAAACACGCGGTTTTGGTGCCTCAGTTCACGGTGGAAGAGGGTCTGCTGGCCGGGCTCAAACGCCTGCAGGAGGCCGCCGTCCGGGCGGTGCGGGAGGGGGCCGAGCTCTTGGTGCTCTCCGACCGCCACGCCTACGAGGGCGGGAGCTGGATTGACATTTACCTGGCCCTGGCCGGCATTGGGCGCGCGCTCGAGGAGGCCCGCGACCCCGAGGGGATCAGCCTGCGCCGCCGCACCTCGATCGTGGTGCACTCCGGTGGGGTGCGGAACCTGCATGACCTGGCGGTGTGTCTGGGCCTAGGGGCGGATGCGGTGGCCCCTTGGCTGATGCAACAGAAGGCCATGGCCTCAGGGGGCAGCGAAGCCCTGCAAAAGCTCGTCGAGGGCTTGAAGAAGGGCCTCGAGAAGGTCATCAGCACCATGGGCATCCACGAACTGCGCGGTTACGGGCGGATCTTCAGCGCGGTGGGGCTCAAGCCCGAGCTGGCCGAGTACTTCGGAGTCAAGAGCTTTCTGGGCTCGGAAGGGGCGGGCTACGGCTTCTCCGAGCTCGAGCGCACCCTCTTGGAGCGGGTGGGCTTCCTCAGCGCCCCTAAGGTGCTCCCGGCCAAAGATTTCCGCTTCAACCCGCGGATCTACAAGGCCGCCTTGGATGTGGCGACGGGCCAAGCCCCCTACGAGCACTACCAGGAGAAGGTGCGGGGGCTCGAGCGGGAATCCCCCGTCGCAGCCCGGCAGCTTCTGGCGGTGCGCTTTCCCGAGAGGAGCACCGTGGCCCCCGAGGAAGTGGACATCGGCGTGGGTGGACACTCCCTTCCCTTCGTCATCACCGCGATGAGCTTCGGTTCGCAGGGTGAGACCGCCTTCCGCGCTTACGTCGAGGCAGCCAAGCGGCTCAACATGCTCTGCATCAACGGCGAGGGGGGCGAGATCCCCGACATGCTGGGCAAGTACACCCACTGGCGCGGCCAGCAGGTGGCCTCCGGGCGCTTCGGGGCGCACGCCTACATGCTCAACTCGGCCTCGGTGATCGAGATCAAGATCGGGCAGGGGGCTAAGCCCGGCGAGGGCGGCCACCTCCCCGGCAAGAAGGTCACCGCCAAGGTGGCGGCGGCCCGCAACGCGGTGCCGGGCGTGGACCTCATCTCGCCCTCCAACAACCACGACCTCTACTCCATCGAGGACCTGGCCCAGCTCGTGGAGGAACTCAAGACCATCAACCCCAAGGCCAAGGTCTCGGTGAAGGTCCCGGTGATCCCCGGCATCGGCACCATCGCGGTGGGGATCGCCAAGGCCGGGGCCGACATCATCGCCCTCTCGGGCTTCGAGGGGGGAACCGGGGCGGCCCGCTGGCACGCCCTCAAGTACGCCGGGATGCCGGTGGAGATCGGGGTGCGCCGGGCCCACCGGGCTTTGGTCCGGGCGGGGATGCGCGACAAGGTAGAGATCTGGGCCGACGGCGGCCTCAAGACCGCCTACGACGTGCTGCGCATGGTCTTGCTGGGCGCCGACCGGGTGGGTATGGCCACCTTGGCGATGGTGGCCATCGGCTGCACCATCTGCCGCGGCTGCCAGCTCGACACCTGCCACGTGGGGATCGCTACGCAGATCGAGACCACCGAGCAGGCCCAGGCCCACGGCCTCAAGCGCTTTGTGCCGCAGGAGCCCGAGCGTGCCGTGGAGCAACTGCTGCGCTTCTTCTCGCTCAAAGGGGAGGAGCTGCGCAAGCTGGTGGCGGCCTTGGGCTTCCCGTCGCTCAAGGAGATCCGGGGTCGCAGCGAGCTGCTGTACCAGGAGGCCCATGGCGAGTCCCTGGACCTCCGGTACTTCTTCGAGCCGGTGAGCGAGCCCGAGTGGCTCAAGGAGCGCTCGGCGCACGTGCTGCGCAAGCCCCTCAACCAGCTCACCCGCACCATCACCGAGGTCGTCTCCGAGGCTTACGCCGAGGGCGGGCGGGAGCTTCTCTTCCAGGAGGGCCCGGTGGGCTCCACCGACCGCGCCCTGGGGACCCACCTCAGTGGGGAGATCGCCCGCCGCAGGCTCTACGGGAAAGGCTTTGACGCCCAGGTCGAGCTGCGCTTCGATGCGGGTTCGGTGGCGGGGAATGGGCTGGCGGCGTTCAACGTGGAAGGGGTGGAGATCTTCGTCGAGGGCGGCGCCCAGGACGGGGTGGCCAAGAACGCTTACGGCGGCAAGGTGGCGGTGCTCAAGGGCCGCAACCCCTACGGGCAGTACGTGGACGGCAGCGTGGGCAAGAGCTTCGCCTACGGGGCCATCGGCGGCACCCTGATCGTGGAGGGCATGGCCGACAGCCGCTTCTGCATCCGGCTCTCAGGGGCCGACGTGGTGCTGGGGGGCGAGCCGGAGCGCCCGGTGCAGGACGAGCTCGGCAACATCGCCTCGCGCGCCCAGGCCAAGGGCTTCGCCTTTGAGTACATGACCCGTGGCCGTGCGGTGGTGCTGGGCGATCCCGGCCCCTGGATCTGCTCGGGCATGACCGGCGGGCGGGTCTACCTACGCCACTGGCCCGAGATGGGCCTGACCCCTGAGGCCATGGGACGCCGCCTGGCCAAGGGCGCCAAGGTGGTGATCCAAAAGCTCGACGAGCGGGGCGTGGCCGACGTGCGCGAGCTGATGGGGGTCTACCTGGCGGCTTTGGCCCAGGCCGAGCGGCACGACAAGGTGGAGCGGCTCGAGCGCCTCCTCTTAGACCCCGCCGCCCACTTCCGCATGGTGGTCCCGGCCAACCAGCAGGTGGCGCAGGAGGTGAGCACAGAGTAGCCCCCATCGCGATTCCAGCCAGGGACGACCGGCGCCATCTCTGGTACGATTGTCCCGATGGACCCCTACCTCTTGCTGGAGACCCTCAAGCGCCGCACGGGCTTGGACCAGGCGCACGTGCGGGTGCTGGCCGGGTTGGGGGGGCAGATGAGCCCACTGGCCCCGGAGGTGGCCCTGGCGTTTTACGACTATCTGGGCCGCGACCCCGAGATGCGCGAGATCCTGTGGGCCTCCCCGGGGCGGGTGGAGCGGCTTTATGGGAGCTTCGCTACCTGGTATCGGGAGCTGTTCTCCGGCGTCTACGATGCCGCGTACGCCCACCGCCGCTACCGCATCGGTCTGGTCCACGCCCGCATCGGCATCGCGCCCAGCCACATGGTCCCGGCGATGGGGATCGTGCAGGAGATCTCCCTCGAGCACCTGCGCACCGCGCTGCTCACCGGCGACGTCTTCCCCGCCGTGGAGGCCTTCGAGAAGATCATCTCCATCGAGATCGCCCTCATCGACGAGAGCTATCTGGCCGCGCTCGAGGTGGGGTTCAAGCAGGGGGCCTCGGGCCGCCGCGATGCCCTGATAGAGGGGGCCAAGGTCTTGCTCAGGGAGGTTAGCGCGTGATCGCGCCGGGGTGAACCTTGGTGCCCCGCACCCTGTTTGCCCGGCTTTTTTGCGAGGCTCAGCAGATATGATCCGCGCGATCCTCTTCGACCTGGACGAGACCCTGATCCTCGATGAAGCCGTCTCCGAGCACGCTTTCCGCGAAGCGGCCTTCGTGGCCGCTCAGCGCTACAGCCTGGACCTCGAGCGCCTGACGATCACTGCCCAAGCCTCGGCCCGGCGGCTGTGGACCGAAAGCCCGCAGTATGGGTACGCCCTGCAGATCGGGCATAGCGCCTTCGAAGGGCTGTGGGCCGGGTACTCGCAGCCTGAGCTTCAGGGGTTGCGCGAGTGGACCCCGGGTTATCGCCTCGCCGTATGGCGTGAAGCCTTGGCCGATCAGGGTATCTCGGACGAAAACCTGCTCTTTGAACTGGCCGATGCCTGGCGCACCGCTCGAGCCCTCTACCCCCGCTTCCCCGAGGTGGACGGGCTGCTGTCGGCCCTAGCCCCCCAATACCGGCTCGGTATCGTCACCAACGGTGTTCCTGACCTGCAGCGGGCCAAGCTTCAGGGGAGCAACCTGGCCCCCCAATTTCAGGCTGTGGCGGTGTCCGGTGAGCTGGGGGTGGGCAAGCCGGATCGGGCGATTTTCCAGTGGGTCTGTGAACGGCTC
>PSML01000117.1:0-5700 GCA_040290145.1 Meiothermus sp.
CCGGGAGCGTCCGGCTCTAACAGCCGATCGGCCAGGGCTTGGACCTGCCGCAAGGTGGGGTTCTCCCAGGCCTTCAGGCGCGACAGGACCCTGCGCACGTTTCCGTCCACCGCCGCTACCGGCTCAGCAAAGGCCATCGAGGCGACCGCGGCGGCGGTGTAGGGGCCCAGCCCCGGAAGCTCCCGCAGTTGCGCGTAGCGGGTTGGAAGCTTTGCGGTCTGCCGGGCCAGCCGGTGCAGGTTTCGCGCCCGGGCGTAGTACCCAGCCCCCTGCCAGACCTGCAGGACCTCCTCCAGCGGGGCCTTGCCCAAGTCTTGCAGGGTGGGGAAGCGCTCGAGCAAGCGGTGGTAGTAGGGAATGGCCTGATCCACCCGGGTCTGCTGGAGCAGCACCTCGCAGAGCAAAATCCGGTAGGGGTCGGTTTGGCCGCGCCAGGGCAGGTCGCGTCGGTTCGCCCGGTACCACTCGAGCAAGGCCTTTTGTAGGCCCACTTCCGGTTTTAGTTCTTCGCAGCCCTGCGGCACGGTCGGTCCCTCGGAGGCTAGGCGCCCAGCAACTGGCCGTGGACGACCATCAAGCAGCGGTCCTGGACCACCGCGATGCCATTTTCCTCGAGCTTTTCCGCGAAGGCCGGGTGGCGGATCCCCGATTGCAGCCAGACCAGCTTAGGACGCAGGGCCAGGATCTCCTCGAGGTGAAGGGGCAGGGCTTGGCTGCGGCGAAAGACATCGAGAAGGTCCACCGGCTCGAGGACCTCGCGCAAATTCGCCCGTACCTTCTGGCCCCACAGGGTCTGTCCGGCGAAGGCCGGGTTGATCGGGAGAATCCGGTAACCGTGCCGGTAAAGGTAATCGGGCACGTAAAAGGCGGCTTTGTTGTGATGGGCATGCGCACCCAGCACGGCGATGGTCCGCGCCGCCGCGAGGGAGTCGCGCAGTTCGGCGTCGGTCATCCCTCCAGCCTAGAGGCTTGGGGGGGGCAGGGCGATGAGGTCGGTTACGTTTGAACTCGGGCGAGGGGCTTGCCGGAAATCCGCGGATGGCCTAGCGAGCCCTGAAGCGCTCGGGGAAAGCCTGCTGGAAAAGCCGCCAGGAGTCCCAGTCGGGCGGCAATTGGTTGGCCCGCGCCCATAGCCAAAAGGGGGTGAGCAGGGAGCGGGCGGTTTGCAGCTCGAGGTAGAAGAGGTGCGCCCCCAGCCCGCCCTCTTGGAGCATCCCGGAGTCGTGAAAAGCCCGCAAGGCCGCGTCCACGTCGTAGGAAACCCGGCGAAATTCCCAGCGGGTCTCGCCCGGGGAGACCTCCAGCAGCATGTACTGCGCCCGGGGGTCGCCGTTGAACGGAGAGCCCACCGCCCCGCTGCCCAGCACTAAGGTTCCGCCCTGCCAGCGCTGGTAGGGCCGGTGGGTGTGCGAGCCGACCAGGGTTCGGGCGGGGTACTCCTGCACGATCTCTTGGATGGCCGTATCGGGGAGGCGTTCGTCGTAGCCCTCACGGTAGTGGCGGGGCGAGCCGTGGGCGATGCGCAGACCGGACTCTTCCAGGTAGACCTGATGGGGGAGATTCGCGATCCACTCGAGGTGCGGGTGCTCTAACTGGCCGGCTACCCAGCCGGTGGAGCGGAAAAGAGGATCCTCGTAGAGGTCGGAGAGGTCGGGGTCTCGCCCTGCCCAGCGCCGCACCAGGTCGTCGTGGTTGCCCAGCGTGAAGCGAACCCTTCCGGTCTGTTCCAGCTCCCACATCCGCTCGATGACCTCCCGGTTGGAAGGCCCCCGGTTGATGAAGTCGCCGTTCACCACCACCAAGTCGGCGTCCAGGCCCTCGAGGTCGGCCAGCACCGCCTCGAGGGCCGGAAGGTTGCCATGGATATCCGCGAGGATCGCGATGCGCACAGGTTCGCCTCAGGGCTGCCGCAGCCCCTCCCAGTCCAACACCAAGATGACGATCACCCCGGCGACGCTGATCGCCAGGAAGAGCACCCATAAAAAGCTCCGCAGCTCGGCCCAGAAAGGCTCCCGGTTCCAGCGCAGCAGGATCAGCCCGGCCAGGGACAGGCCCCAGACGAGCGCCAGCACCATCAGAGCACGGACCATCCGGAAACCTCTCCTAGCCCCCCAGCCCGTCATTGACTCGGCTCATCCGCGCCCTCCCTTAGGGCTTGCTCAGGGGTTTTTCCAGCCTAAAGTCCAGCGGTCGCAGGTAAAACTCGCCGATCGCCGTGGTCGAGATCACCGCCACCGTGGGGATGGTGCGCTTCCAGTGGGTGGAGTTGACCAGGCTTTTGACCCGCGCCACCTCAGCTTCGGTGTAGCCCAGCTTGGTGATGTAGTCGTCGGGGTAGCCCTTCAGGTAGTGCTCGAGGATCACGTCGGCCCGGCGATAGGCGATGCCCAGGTCGCCTTCGTCGGTCTGGCCTGCTTCGAGGTCGGCGGTGGGCGGTTTCTTCACCACCGCCTGGGGGAGTTTCAGATGCTCGGCCAGGCCCCACACCTGGGTCTTGTAGAGGTCGCCCAGGGGGTTGATGGGGCCGGTGTCGGCCACGTCGTGCCAGGTGTAGTAGCCGAACAGCCGCTCGGTCTTGTTGCCGGTGCCGAGGTGGAGGCCCCCGTACTGCTCGGCCTTGTCGAACCCGACGATGGTACGGGCCCGGGCCATGGCGTTGCCTTTGCGACGGGGCGTGATGTCCGGCACTTGCTCGGCATAACTCTCGACCATGGCGGTGATGTCCACGACTTCAAAGGAAACCCCGTACATCCCCGCCACCAGTTCGGCGTGTTCGCGGGATTCGGGACGAGAGATGGCGTGGGGCATGTACACCGCGTAGACGTTCTGGGGGCCCAGAGCCTGCACCCCCAAAGCCAGCGTGAGGGCGGAGTCCACCCCGCCCGAGAGGGCCACCACCGCCCTCTTGAAGCCGCGCCAGGCCAGCTCTTCGCGGATAAAGCGCACCAGGAAATCCCCCACCAGGGGGTAGTTGAGTTCCAGCACCTCTTGCCCCGGCACCGCCTCGATGATCCTCACGCCCGTCCCCCCCTTCTGGGATGCTCCATCACCCGTTGGAGGTCGGTCATCAAGAGGGGCAGCCCCCCTTCCAGATCAGGGAGCAGGGGGTTATCGTAGCGCACCGGAGCCAACCGCTCGAGGTCGATCTCCGCGATCAGAGCCGCTTCCTCAAAGGCCGGGGCCTGAGCCAGCAGGTTGCCTTCCGGCCCGGCGACCACGCTGCCGCCGGCCAGACCCTTACCGGCCTCGAGCCCCACCAGCGAGCTCAAAACCACGTAGACCCCGTGCTCGGCAGCCATCGCCTGGACTAGGCTTTTCCAGCGGGCCACGTTGGCCGGCTCGGCCCCAGCGAAGCCCCGCGCGGGGCTAGCCGAGGGCACGTAGATGATCTCCGCCCCATCTAAAGCGGCGATGGTCGCGGTGACCGAGTGCCAGAAGTCCTCACAGATCAAAAGCGCCACCCGCCCGAAGCGGGTGTCGAAGGCCTGGATGCGGCTACCCCGCGAGATGTAGCGCTCCTCGTCGAAGACCCCGTAGGTGGGCAGAAACACCTTGCGGTGGACGTGCAAAAGCCCCCGCCCGCCCAGCTCGAAGTAGGCGGCGGAGTTGTAATAAACCCCGCCCTCACGCTCGTAAAAGCCCACGATCAGGTCCAGGGGCTCATCCCAGCTCAAGCTTTGGTAGAGCGCCTCGAGCCGAAGGGCCAGCTCCTCGCGGGTCATGGCCAGCTCGCGCACCCCGCCCTGGAGGAAGTAGCCGGTGAGGAACGTCTCGGGCAGCACCGCCACCTGGGGGCGGTAGCGGCGCAGCTCGGAGAGGGCCTGGGCGATGTGCTGTAGGTTCTTGTGGATCTGCCCCTTTTCGGGTTTGAGTTGTAAGACCGCGTGGCGAATCATCTTCTCCTTCTCCCCGTCCCAAGACCAGTGTACGCCGCCCTTTGGCCTCACCCTCACCTTTTCGTCTGGAGATCTCCCTACAATCAGAGCGTGGACCGGGCCAAAGCACCTCCGAGCAGGTATAGCGACCGTTCGTTTTGGAAAAAGCTGCGCCGCTACGCCCGGCTGGCCGGGAAAGAGGTGGTGGAAAAGGCCCTCACCCTCTACTTCACCCTGCAAGACCCCGAGACCCCAGCCTGGGCCAAGCGGGTGGTGGTGGGGGCGCTGGCCTACTTCATCATCCCCTTCGACGCGATCACCGATCTGCTGCCGTTGGTGGGCTTCACCGACGACCTGGGGGCTTTGCTCACCGCCCTTGGCACGGTGGCGATGCACGTCAAACCGGCGCACCGGCAGCGGGCCAAGGAGCAGGCTGAGATCTGGTTTCCCCCCGAGGCCGTGAAGGTGCAGGCCCGGGTTGAGCCGCTCAAGTCCCTCCCGGGGTAGCCACCCCGTCGAGGATTAATGCTGGGTTGAGCGGAAGGGGTATGCCGAAACTCTACGACGCCACCACTGGGGCTGAGCTGGGCCAGATCACCGACGGGCAACTCGAGTTTTGGCAAGATCAGCTCGAGGAAGAATCGCCTGAGGATCAGGACCCCTACCCCAGCCGGAAACCCTGGATTGCTTCGCCGAACAGGGCGCGGACGCAGCCCTCATAGACCTGTTGCGGGCGGCTTTGGCCGGGCGTGAGGGGATCGACATCCGCTGGGACTTCACGGGATGAGCAGCACCTTCCCGGTGGTCTCGCGCCCCTGCAGCTTGGCGTGGGCCTCGGCGGCGGCCTCCAGCGGGAACTCCGCCCCGATCCGCACCCGCAGCTGGCCTTCGGCGGCCCAATGCATGATCTCGCCGGCCCGCCACTCGAGCTCGGCGCGGTCTTTGGTGTAGTGCCACAGCGAGGGGCGGGTGAGGTAGAGGCCGCCCTTGCGGTTGAGCACCTGGGGGTCGAAGGGGGGCACCGGGCCGCTGGACTGGCCGTAGAGCACCATCATCCCCCGCACCCGCAGCGAGTCCAGGCTGCCCTCCCAGGTGGCCTGGCCCACCCCGTCGTAGACCACGTCGGCCTTCTGGCCCCCGGTCACCTCCAGGACCCTCTGGTCAAAGCCCGCGTAGGGGAAGACGTGGTCGGCTCCCGCATCCTTGGCCAGTGCCCGCTTCTCCTCGCTGCTGGCGGTGCTGATGACCTGGGCCCCGATCATCTTGGCCATCTGGATGAGGAGCAGCCCCACCCCGCCGGCCCCGGCGTGGACCACGCAGGTCTCCCCGGCCTTGAGGGGGTAGGTGCTCTTGACGAGGTAGTGCGCGGTCAGGCCCTGCAGCATCAGGGCGGCGGCGATCTTGGGGTCTAGGTGGGCGGGGATCTTCACCAGCTTCTCGGCGGGGACCGCGGCATACTCGGCGTAAGCCCCCATCACGTTGGCGTAGACCACCCGGTCGCCCGGCCCGAAGCCCGATACCCCCGGCCCCACCGCCTCCACCGTGCCCGCCCCTTCCTCCCCCAACACGAAGGGCAGGGGTAGGGTGTAGAGCCCAGAGCGCTTGTAGACGTCGATGAAGTTGACCCCGATGGCCGCCTGCCGCACCAGCACCTGCCCTTCCCCGGGGGTGGGGGTGGGGATCTCCTCGAGCACCATGACCTCGGGGCCGCCGGTTTGGTGAACGCGGATGGCTTTCATGGTCAAAGCTTACTGGGTCGGTGGTGGATGGTCGATAGCCCAACGCCGGAAGGGCACGGGGCGGGGCGGGCACGGGGCGGGGCGGG
>PSML01000117.1:5792-6245 GCA_040290145.1 Meiothermus sp.
CTCAGGGCTTCGACCAGGGCCTCGAGGGTGGGGGGGCGCCAGCCGTAGGTGATGAGGGCGGGCTGGCGCACCACCTGGACGTGGTAGGGGTTCCACAGGGCCACGTGCAGGGCGGGCTTGTCGAGGGCGAAGAGGGCCTGGGCGAGCTCGGCTTCGGCCTGGGAGAGCTGCTGGCGGGTGGTGGAGACGTAGAGGATGAAGTCGGACTCCTTCGCGGCGGCCTGGGCCGAGGCCAGCACGGCCTGGGGCTGCTGGCGGGGGTAGGCCAGGGCGCGCAGGCCGGGGAAGCGCTCCTTGAGGCGGCGGGCCAGGTCCTGGGCGGCGGGGCCGTTCTCGTAGGCGCTCTCGCCGGGGGCGAGGTCGGGGGCCACGAAGAGGATACGGTCGCCGGGCCGGGGCAGGCGCACGGGGCCGTGGCGGGGGACGGAGCAGGCTCCGTACACCCAGGTGAGG
>PSML01000009.1:0-44514 GCA_040290145.1 Meiothermus sp.
AGGTCCAAGCCCTGGCCGATCGGCTGTTAGAGCCGGACGCTCCCGGCGACTGGAACCAAGCCCTGATGGAGCTAGGGGCCACGGTCTGCACGCCCCGCAAGCCCCGCTGTACGGCCTGCCCCATCTCCCTATGGTGCCGGGGAAAACCTCATCCCGAGCGCTACCCCACCCCCAAAGCCCGTAAGCCAAAGGAGGTGGAGCTGGCGGCGCTGGTGCTCAGCGGGCCGGAGGGCATCTACCTCGAGCCCCGCACCGGCCCCGTCCTGGGCGGTTTGTGGGGCGTGCCGATGGCCGAGCGCCTGGATGAACTCACGCGGCGGCTGGGAATCGGCATGGCCGAGTACGTAGGCCAGGTGTCGCACACCTTCACCCACCGCAAGCTCACCGTGAGGGTTTACCGGGCCGATTGGAGCGGGCCGGGCTACGACCCCCAGGGCAAACCGCTCTCCAAGCTCGACCGCAGGGTGCTCGAGCGGTGCGCCACCCGATCCAACAAGGGCTAGATAGCCCCTGCGGCGAGTGGAGTGGCCTGGCCCACCTATTCGGCCAGCGTTGAGGCCAGGCGCAGCCCTTCCTGGGACATCTGGGCGTAGGTTCCTTGGCCCAAGACGCAAAGACCCAGCCCGTAGAGGCCCTCCAGCCGAGCCAGCCGGAATGTCCCCGGCTCCCACTCACCGGGCGCGAAGGCCTTGAAGACCACACGGTAGCCGGGGGTTCCGCCTTGCGGGGGGACCTCGGCTTCTCCCTCCACAAAGCGGAATCCGTGGGCCAGAAGATCCTGGTACAGATCGGGATAGGCCGCCTCAGACAGCCGCCCGGCCTCCTCTACCGCCGAGCCGATGGCCAGCCTGGGCTCGAGAAAGCTCCCCACCGCCAGCACCACCCGCCCCGCTCTGCGCCGAGGGCCTTCCCAGGTCTCCACCCCGACCACCCGCCGCCCCTCGCACAATAGCCGCGTCGCCGAGGATTGAAAGAGGTGCAGGTGCGGTTCGGCCTCGAGCTTGTACTTGGCCCTGGCGTGGATCTCCCAGCCTTTGGCCCCGGCCAACCCCACCTCGGCCAGCAGCGACCCCTGGGGAAACCGCGGCTCGACCGGGGTGAAGGGCAGAAACACCGTATCCAGGCTCTGGGTGCAGAGCCCCACGCGGACCCCCTTCTTGGCCAAGGCGTAAGCCGCCTCGCAACCGGCTAACCCCGCTCCCACAATCAGCACGTCGTAGTCCATCGGCCTTAGGATAAGTGCCCGCCGCCCTCAGATTGAACTGCCCCCTGGGGCCTCCGGGAGTGGCCGCGCCCGCTGCCTGTGGCTCATTGACCGAACCGGTCAAAGCCGCTCTTCGAGCGCCTGGGCGAACCGCTCGATATCGCTCAGGTCGTTATAGACCTGGGCGGAGATCCTGGCCCATAGCCGCCCGCCGAGCGCAACGATGGGGACCTCGATGTTGGCCTCGAAAAGCAGGGCATCCTTGAGGCCAGCGGCCTCCGCCGGGCTCGAGCCCAAGCCCTCCGGCAAGGGCAGCGTGACCATCGAGCCGATCATGCTTTGGGGGGTTTCTAGCCTCAGGTTCCAGCGATCCATCAGCATCCGGGCCGCACCCCAGGCCAGAGCGTGGTTGTGCTGCCGCAGGGCCTCGAGCCCCAGATCCCGCATGAAGCGGATGCCCTCCGGCGCGGCCAGGTAAGCCGAGGGGTCTTGGGTGCCCACCCAGTCGAACTCCCGCGTGAAGCCCCCGTCCAGCCCCCAGGAGATCACCGGCGGGTGCAGGCCCGGCTGACGCTCAGGACGGGCCCAGAGGATGCCGCAGCCGCGCGGGGCGAAGGCCCATTTGTGCAGGTTCGCCACGTACCAGTCCACCCCCAGCCCGGGGAGGTCCAAGGGGATCTGCCCCGGCGCGTGGGCTCCGTCGGCCAGCACCAAGACCCCCTTGGCCCGGGCGCGCTCGGCCATCTCGGCTAGGGGCAGGATCAAGGCGGTCTCGGAGGTGAGGTGGTCGAGGATGGCGACCTTGGTGCGGGGGGTGAGGGCTTGCTCCACCCTCTCGACGTACACGCCGGGATCGGAGACCGGGAAAGGAAGCTCGAGCCTCACCTCTCGCGCCACGAAGGCTGCGGCGTTGGCCACCGCCCCGTAGGCCAGGTTGGGGATCAGGATCTCGTCGCCGGCTTCGAGCGAAAGCGAGCGCAGCACCGCGTTCACCCCGGTGGTGGCGTTGGCCACGAAGACCAGATCTTCCGCCCTAGCCCCCAAAAACTCGGCCACCTGCTGGGCCGCGGCGCGCAAGCGGGGCTGCTCCAACCCCGAACTGGCCGTCAGCCCGGAGAGTTCGCGCAGCAGGTAACGGGCTGGGTGCCGCTCGATCTGGTCGCGGATGGCCTGCTGGGCCTCGAGCACCCGCCGGGGCGTGACCCCCACGGTGCCGTGGTTGAGGTAGATGGCCCCCGGCTCGAGCGGGAAGTGCTCGAGCATGGCCCTGCCGAAAGCCCATGGCCCGATCATCCCCCAACGGGCCCCGGGAAAACTGCCCTAGAGCCCAGGGCTCTGAAGCGCTCCAGGAGCACGAGCACCTGGTCGATATCGGCCTGGGTGTGCTCCGCCGAGACCTGGAAGCGGATGGACTCCTCGCCCCTGGGCACCACCGGGTAGACGATGGCGGTGGCCAGCACCCCGTGCTCGCGCAGGAAGCGCACCAGCCGGCCCGTCCGCTCGCCGTCGCGCAGCACCAGCGGCACCACCGGGTGGGCCCCGGGGAAGCTCTCGTAGCCCAGCCGCAGGAGGCCCTCGCGGAAGCGCCGGGTCATCGAGTGGAGGTGGGCCAGGCGGGACTGTCCCTCGGGGGATTCCACAAGCTCGAGCGCGGCCAAAGCCGCCGCGGCCTCGCCGGGGGTGATGGGGTTGGAGTAGATGTACATCGGCGAGGTCTCGCGGAGGTAGGCGATGAGGTCCGCCGGGCCCACCACGTAGCCCCCATTCACCCCGAAGGCTTTGCCCAGCGTCCCCACCAGGATATCGGCCTGAGCTTTGGTATATTCTTCTGTTCCGCGCCCGGTCGCCCCGAAAGCCCCCACCCCGTGCGAGTCGTCCACGATCAAGAGGGCGTTCTCCGGGAAGTGATGGTCATATCTCCGCACCAGCTCGAGGATCTGGGGCAAAGGCGCGTGCGAGCCGCGCATGCTGAAGATCCCGTCGGTGATGACCAGCGCCCGAGCCGCCCCGACCGAAGCCGCTTTTTGCAGGGCGGCCTCGAGTTGGCCCAGGTCCAGGTGCCGGTAGACGTACTTCTCCTTGGGCCGGGCCAGCCGGATCGCGTTGATGATGCAGTTGTGGTTGAGTTCGTCGCTGATGAGGGCGGTCTCCGGGGTGACCAGCGGCACGACCACGCTCAGCACGGTGGCGTAGGCTGAGGAGAAGATCATCGCTTGAGTACCGGCCTCGCCGGGGGCCTGGCGGCCCTTTACTGCTTCGCGGGCGTGGAAACGGGCCAGGCGGCCCTCGAGTTCCACGTGCGGCGCGTAGGTCCCGCTGATGAACCGCACCGCGCCGGGGCCTACCCCGAACCGCCGGATGGCCTCCTCCTCGGCTTTTTTCAGGGCGGGGTGCTGGGCCAGGCCCAGGTAGCTGTTGGAGTTCATGCGGATGAAAAGCTGCTCCCCGTGGCCGGCGAGCCGGTAGCGGGGGCCCTGCTCCCCCTGGGCCGGCACGATCTCCACCACCACTGCTTCGTGGCCCTTGCGGCGGCCCTGGGCCTGGAGGTCGCCTACCACCTGGTTGAGTACGGGGGTCAGACGGTCCAGCGGCATCTCAAGCCCCTTTCACGGCCAGACGGGCCGACAACTGCTCGAGCATGTCGGCGGTCATCGCGGCCAGGTCGAAAGCCGGTTTCCAGCCCCACTCCTCCCGGGCGGCCGCGTCGTCCAGGGTGTGCGGCCAGGAATCGGCGATGGCCTGCCGCACCGGGTCGATCTGGTAGTGGATCTTGAAGTGCGGCAGGTGCTTTTTGATCTCGGCGGCGAGGAGGGCGGGGGTGCAGCTAAAGGCGGTCACGTTGAAGGCATTGCGGTGGCGCAGGCCGGCCAAGTCGGCCTCCATCAGCTCGAGCGTGGCCCGGATGGCATCGGGCATGTACATCATCGGCAGCCGGGTATCGGGCCCCAAAAAACAGGTGTAGCTGCCCTGGCGCAAGGCCTCCCAGAAGATCTCCACCGCGTAATCGGTGGTTCCCCCGCCGGGCGGGGCGGTGTAGGAGATGAGGCCGGGGTAGCGCAGGCCGCGCACGTCGAGGCCAAAGCGGTGGGCATAGTAGTCGCAGAGGAGTTCGCCCGCCACTTTGGTCACCCCGTAGAGCGAGTGGGGGCGCTGGAGGGTGTCCTGGGGGGTGGGGTCTTTGGGGGTGGAGGGCCCGAAGGCCGCGATCGAGCTCGGCACGAACACCCGGCAGCCGTAGGTCCTGGCCACCTCGAGCACGTGGTGGAGTCCTTCCATGTTGACCCGCCAGGCCAGCTCGGGCTGGGCCTCGGCCTTGGCCGAGAGGATGGCCGCCAGGTGGTAGATGGTGCCGATGCCCTGCTCCCCTACCACCGCCTCGAGCCTCGAGCGGTCGGTGCAGTCGAGGATCTCGAAAGGGCCCCCACGGATGGGGTGCTCGGCCGGTAAGGCCCGCACGTCGGAAGCCACCACCCGGCTCAGGCCAAAGCGCTCGCGCAGGGCAGGGACCAGCTCCGAGCCAACCTGCCCCAAGGCTCCGGTGACGAGAATGGTCGGTGTTGCCTTCGCTTCCATACCCCTCCATCCTAAGCCTCTCCTCGCGACCCTACCCCATGCACCCCCCTAAACCAACCCGGCCTGGCGGGCCTGGAAGTCGTCGAGGATGGCCGCAGTGGCGGTGGTCCCTACCCGGGTGACCCCCACCCGCAGCACGTCCAGCAAGGCGTCCAGGGTGCGCACCCCACCCGCGGCCTTGACCTGCACGTGCGGCGAGACCGTCTGGCGCATGAGCCTGAGGTCCTCCAGGGTCGCGCCGGAGGGGGCGAAGCCGGTGGAGGTCTTGACGAAGTCGGCCCCGGCCCTCTCGGAAAGCTGCGATCCCAGCACTTTTTGCTCGTCGGTGAGGTAGGCGTTCTCGAGGATCACCTTGACCAGCGCCCCGCCCGCCCGGGCCGCCTCCACCACCGCGCGGATGTCCTCCAGCACGTACTCGGCCTGGCCGCCGCGCAAGCGCCCGATGTTGAGCACCATGTCCAGCTCGACCGCCCCCTGCTCCATCGCCAGCCGGGCCTCGAAGACCTTGGTGGCGGTGGCGTGGCTGCCGTGGGGGAAGCCCACCACGGTGCCCACCCGGACGCTCGAGCCCCGCAAGGCCCGGGCGGCCAGTTCCACGTCGCAGGGCCGCACGCACACCGAGGCCACCCGATAGCGGTCGGCCAGCTCGCATCCCGCCAGGACCTCGGCAGGGGTCAGCTCGGGGCGCAACAGCGAGTGGTCAATCCTCTGCGCGACCGCTTCGTAGCTGAGGGTCTCTAGGGTAATTTCGCTCATGAATCGCTCCTTGAATGGCTAGCTGACGAAGTTTCGCAGGAAGCGCCCGGACTGGATCAGGGCCCGTTTGCGGTCCTCGAGCGAGCCCTCGTAGGCCCGGTCCTCGACCTCGATGCAGACCGGGCCTGAGTAGCGAGCCTCGGTGAGGTTGGCGAAGAAGTGGGTCCAGTTCACCTCGCCCAGCCCGGGGAGCTTGGGGGTGTGGTACTCCAGCGGGGTGGCCAAGATCCCCACCTGCCGCAGCTTGTCGCGGTCGAGGCGCACGTCCTTGGCGTGGATGTGGAAGAGCCTGTCCTTGAACTCGAGCAAGGGCCAGGCCGGGTCCATCATCTGCCAGACCAGGTGGCTGGGGTCGTAGTTGAGGCCGAAGTGGTCGGAGGGGATGCGGCGGAACATCTCGCGCCAGATGGCCGGGCTCACCGCCAGGTTCTTCCCGCCCGGCCACTCGTCGGTGGTGAAGTACATGGGGCAGTTCTCGATGCCCACCCGCACCCCCTCGCGCTCGGCGTGCCGGATGACCTCCGGCCAGCGCTCGTCGAAGAGGGCCCAGTTGTCGGCCAGGGATCGGGCGGGGTCACGCCCGACGAAGGTGTTCATCCGCCCGATGCCCAGCCTGGCCGCGGCGCTGATGACCTTTTTGATGTGCTCGAGGTAGACCCCCGCCTCCTTCTCGTCGGCCACCAGCGGGTTGGGGTAGTAGCCCAGCCCGGAGATCGAGACCCCGTGCTTTTGGGTGAGCCCCCGGATCCGCTCGACCTCGGCGTCATCCAGCTCGTTCACGTCGATATGGGTGACCCCGGCGTAGCGCCGCTCGGCCTTACCCCGGGGCCAGCACATCACCTCCACGGTGTCGAAGCCCTGCTCGGCGGCGAACTCGAGCACTTCCTCGAGGCTCAGATCGGGGAGAATGGCGCTCACGAAACCTAGTTGCATCGTTCCTCCTTTAGGGGTTTTGCGGCTCTGGATCGCTCCATGTGCGACGAGGGAAAGCCCTGGGCCCCCTCAATACTTCACCTTCACCCACTTGCCTTCGCGGTGGCTCTCGAGGATGGCCTCGCACAGCGCGAGCTCCCGGTGCCCGTCCTCGAAGGTCGCGTAGAGCGGATTCTGGCTGGGCTTGCCCGCCCGGATGTCGGCGTAGATGGCCCGGTAGAGCTGCTTGAAGGTGTCGGGGAAGCCCTCGTTGTGGCCGCCGGGGTAACTGGCGTAGTGGGCGGCCTCGCCCTCGAGGAGGCTGGGGTCGCGGATCAGGGTGCGGTTGGGAGCGCTGCGCTCCCCGATCCACAGCTCGTTGGGGCGCTCGCCGTCCCAGGCCAGGGCCCGCTCCGACCCGGCGATCTCCCACTCGATGCGGTTCTTGCGCCCGGCGGTGACCTGGGAGACGGTCAAGACCCCCCGCTTCCCCCCCTTGAAGCGCAGCAAGACCGAGGCATAGTCCTCGGTGGTGATCGGAACCGGCTCGGTGGCACCCCCCTTCCTGCCGCTGAAGGTCTCGATGGACCCCGCCGGGGGCCGCTGCCGTACCGGGTGCACGGTGTAGAGGTCGGCCATCACCTCCTCGACCTCGAGCCCGGTGATGAACGTCACCAGATCCAGCCAGTGCGTGCCGATGTCCCCCACCGCCCGCAAGGCCCCGCCGTCTTCGGCCAGCACCCGCCAGTTGAAGTCGGTGGGGTACAAAAGCCAGTCCTGCACATAGCTCCCTTTGACGTGAAAGACCTCCCCCACCTCCCCCTTGCGCACCATCTCGCGGGCTTGCAAGCAGAGCGGGTAAAAGCGGAGGTTGTAGTTGACCGCCGTCACCAACTCGGGGTGCTCTCTCGCGGCAGCGACGAGTTCTCGGGTCTCCTGGGTGTTCATGCCCAGGGGCTTCTCGCAGACCACGTGCTTGCCCGCCGCAAGCGCCGCGAGCACCTGCTCACGGTGGAAGCGGTTGGGGCTGGTGAGGTGGACCACCGAGATCGCTTCGTCCGCGAGCAGCTCAGCGTAGCTCGAGTATCCCCGCTCGAGCCCAAGAGCCTCTGCCGCCCGCCGCGACCTCTCCGGGCTCGAGCCCAGCACCCCTTTCACCATGACCCCGATGCGCCTGAGGGCCTCCACGTGCACCGGGCCGATAAAACCTGTACCGACCACCCCGACTTTGATCATCCCTCGCCTCCTTTTGGGCTCACCCATCGCGCATCTGCAAAAACCTCCTGGGGTTATACACCAGGATATCCTCGATCTGCTCCTGGCTCAGTCCGGCCTCCTCGAGTAGGGGTTTGACCCGGGTGCGGTCGGGCAGGTGCTTCTCCTTGGAGGACGGGTCGATGAAGAGTTCGGCCTGCTCGAGCGCCCAACTTCCCTTCTCGGTGTGGGTGGAGATGGGGGCGCCGGTGGCGTGGCCAAATGAGTGACCCAAGGCGCGAATCCTGGTAGGGTTGAGGGGTATGGAAATGATCAACGTGACGATCTGGAACGAATATCTCCACGAGACCCGCAACCCCCGGGTGCAGGCCATCTACCCCGAGGGCCTCCACCGGGCGATCGCGAAGGGCCTCGAGCCCCTGGGAGACTTCAGGATCCGCACCGCCACCCTGGCAGAGCCCGAGCACGGGCTCTCTGAGGCAGCGCTGGCCGAGACCGATGTGCTGGTGTGGTGGGGGCACATGGCCCACGATCAAGTGGGCGACGCGGTGGTGGAGCGGGTGCAGCTCCAGGTGCTCTCTGGGATGGGGCTGATCGTGCTGCACTCGGGGCACTACGCCAAGATTTTCAAGCGCTTGATGGGCACCTTTTGCAGCCTCCGGTGGCGCGAGGCGGGCGAGCGCGAGCGGCTATGGAACCTGCGCCCCGACCACCCCATCCTGCAGGGCATCCCGGAGTACATCGAACTCCAGGAAGAGGAGATGTACGGCGAGCGCTTCGACATCCCCGAGCCCGACGAACTCCTGATGATCTCCTGGTTCCAGGGCGGGGAGGTCTTCCGGAGTGCTTGCACCTGGACCCGCGGGCACGGGCGGGTCTTCTACTTCCGCCCCGGCCACGAGACCTACCCCACCTACCACGACCCCCACGTGCTGCGCATCCTGGCCAACGCTTGCCGCTGGGCCCGGCGGCGGGTGAACCTCGACGTGACCCAGGCCCCGCGCAGCGAGCCGCTGGAAACCCTGGCCCAGGAGAGGCGATGAGCGGCGCCGACCTCATCCGGGTGGGGATCATCGGGGCGGGCGGGATCTCCGCCTCGCACTACCGAGGCTACGTGGCGGGCGGGGCGCAGGTGGTGGCGGTAGCGGACGTGAACCCAGCGGCCCTCGAGGCCCGTCAGGCCGAGTGGGGGGTCAAGCAGGCCTTCACCGACTACCAGCGGCTGTTGGAGATCCCCGAGATCCAGGCGGTCTCGATCTGCACGCCCAACGCCTTGCACTATCCAGCCACGCTGGCCGCCGCCAAGGCGGGCAAACACGTCCTCTGCGAGAAGCCCATCTCGCTCTCCTTGGCCGAGGCCCACCAGATGGTCGAGGCCTGTCGCAAAGCCGGGGTGATCTTGCAGATCAACCACCACCTGCGCTCGAACGGGGCGGCCTACAAGGCCAAGCAGATCCTCGAGTCGGGCGAGCTAGGCCGGGTCACCTTTATCCGGCTGCGCCAGGCCCACGACTGGGCTGGAGCGGCCACGGTGCGGGACTCCTTCGGCCAGCGTGCCCTCGCGGGGGGCGGCACCCTGCTCGATAATGGCTGCCACCTGTTCGATCTGGCCCGTTACTTCGGCGGCGCGGTGGAGGAGATCTTCGCCCGCACCGCCACCCTCAAGTTCGACATCGAGGTCGAGGACACCGCCCACGCCTCGCTCAAGTTCGAAAGCGGGGCCTTGGGCCAGGTCGAGACCGCCTGGACCGCCACCGGCTGGGAAGAGGGCTTCTGGATCTACGGGACCAAAGGGGCGCTCGAGTACACCAACCGCTATGGCCGACCGGTGCTGCGGCACAGCTACCGTACCTCCCCCGGCACCACCTGGGCCGAACCCGACCACGCCGACTACACCTTCGCCGGGGAACCCAACCACACCCGCCACGTGGGGAACTTCCTGGCCGCCATCCGGGGCGAGCGCACGGTGATCTGCACCGGCCAAGACGGCCTCGAGGCGGTGCGGCTGGTGCTCGCGGCCTACCACAGCGCCCGCACCGGAGAGCCCGTGCGGCTCGAGGATTTTCCGACCCATCAGGAGGTGATATGAAAACTTGGAAGGTGGCCGGGATCAACTTCGACCACATGCACATGGGCGATCTGCTGCGGCTGGTGCACGCCCACCCCAACGCCGAGATCGTGGGCATCGCCGACCAGGACCCGGCCCGGATGGCCCGCGCCATCGAGAACTTCGCGATTCCCAGGGAACGGGTCTATACCGACTTCAGGA
Organism: Meiothermus sp.; assembly: GCA_040290145.1. GTDB lineage: Bacteria > Deinococcota > Deinococci > Deinococcales > Thermaceae > Allomeiothermus. The sequence goes on from PSML01000009.1 coordinate 9,930, forward strand.
AGTGCCTGGAGGAGACCCAGCCCGACGTGGTGATCCTCTGCCCGAGCACCGCTCAGCACGCCGACTACGTGGAGTGGGTAGCCCCCTACGGGGTCCACGTGCTGGTGGAGAAGCCCTTCGCCCACTCGCTCGAGGGCGCCGACCGCATGATCGCCGCCATGGCGAAGGGCGGCGGGCGCATGGTGATCAACTGGCCGCTGGTCTGGTATCCCTCCCATCGCACCGCCAAGCGGCTGCTGGACGAGGGGGCCATCGGGGAGGTGCTCGAGGTGCACTTCTACGACGGCAATCGGGGACCTTTGTACCACCTGGCCGACAAGGTCGAGGTCACCGAGGAGGAGGTCCGACGCGAGAAACCCCACTCCTGGTGGTACAAGAAAGCCTCGGGGGGCGGCTCTTTGCTCGACTACCTGGGCTACGGGGTGACCATCGGAACCTGGTACCACGGCGGGAGGGCCCCGCTGGAGGTCACCACCACGGTCTGGGGCGGCGAAGGGCTCGAGGTAGACGAGCACTCGGTGACGGTCTGCCGCTACGCGTGCGGCCTCTCCAAATACGAGACCCGCTGGGGCACCTTCACCGACCCCTGGGTCACCCAGCCCCAGCCCAAGTGCGGCTTCGTGCTGGTGGGGACCGACGGGACCCTCTCGAGCTACGACTACGAGCCCGTGGTGCGGGTTCAAACCCGGAAGCGGCGCGAGATCCACGAGATCCCGGTGGACACTTTGCAAGCTCCGCACCACAACCCCATCCACCACTTCCTGCACTGCCTCGAGACCGGCGAACCGGTGATCGGCCCGCTCGACCCCAAGCTTTGCCGCGTCGGCCAGCAGATCGTGGACAGCGCAGTGCTGTCGGCTCAGGAGAAACGCACGGTGAAGCTACTTCAATGAATGGAGGAATTGGCCCTTAGCCCTCTGTTTGGCTCATCGCCAACCGCCTTATGTCCGAACCGACCCGCTCCGACTACGCCCTAAAGACCGAGGCCACCCTGACCGTGGCCGCTCCCGATCTCCCCTACCGCCCGCCTCGGCCCCAACATTACCGGCCCAAGATCGGCCTGGTGGGCTGCGGCGGGATCAGCCCCTTCCACCTCCAGGCGTACCGGGAGATGGGGCTCGAGGTGGCCGCCCTTTGCGACAGAAACCTGGAGAAGGCCCGGGCCCGGCAGCGTGAGTTCTTCCCCGAGGCCTGGGTCAGCGATGACCCCTACAGGCTCATCCGGCGGGAGGATTTGGAGGTCTTAGACCTCACCCCTCACCCCGAAGACCGGCTCCCGCTCATCCGTGCGGCCATCGAAGCCGGGAAGCACGTGCTCTCGCAAAAACCTTTCGTGCTCGATCTCGACGAGGGGGAGCGGCTTTGCGAGCTGGCCCAGCAGCGAGGGGTCAAGCTCGCGGTGAACCAGAACGGGCGCTGGGCCCCACACTTCGCCTACCTCCGCGAGGCGGTGCGCGGGGGGGTGATCGGCGAGGTCCTGAGCGTGCACTGCGGCGTCCACTGGGACCACACCTGGACGGCGGGAACCCCCTTCGAGGAGATCGAGGACTTGGTCTTGCTCGACTTCGGCATCCACTGGTTCGACTTCCTGGCGAGCCTGGTAGGGCCCCGCGCGGTGCGGGTACAGGCCTCGCGCAGCTTCGCGGCGGGGCAGTCCATGAAGCCCCCGATGCTGGCCCAGGTGATCGTGGAACTCGAGGGCGGCCAGGCTTCCCTGGTCTTCGACGCCCACCTCAAATATGGCCCCCAGGACCACACCTACGTGGGCGGCAGCCAAGGCTCGCTCATCAGCCTGGGGCCGGATTTGGGGCACCAGCGGGTCGAACTCCACACCCGGGCCGGCAAGGCAGTGCCTGCCCTCGAGGGCCACTGGTTCCAGGAAGGTTTTCAAGGGACCATGGGCGAACTCCTATGCGCCCTCGAGGAGCGCCGTGAACCCCTCAACAACGCCCGGGATAACCTGCAAAGCCTGGCCCTCTGTTTCGCGGCCATCCGCTCAGCCCGGGAAGGAACGGCCAAACGGCCCGGCGAAGTCCGTCGTTATGGGCATTGACGAGGGCGAGTGTCTGCCCCCTCGATGCAATCGCAACCACCTCAGGAGGTCGTAGCGCAGGAGTCCAAACATTCAAACCCACCCCCTCTTTCGGCTTTTCGGCAGCAAGTGCAGCACAGGAGGAAGTATGAGACCATGGGCAATTGGTTGGTTGGCAATGGCGGCTTTGGCCACGTCGTTCGCCGTGGCCCAGAACAAGACCATCCGCATCGGGATTTCCAACGGCTTCGTGGGTTCGGAGTGGCGCACCCAGATGCTCGATAACATCAAGGCCGTAGCGGTGGACTACAAGAAGGCCGGGATCAACGTCGAGCTGGTGATCCAAAGCGCCGACGTGGACGTGCAGGGGCAGATCCAACAGATCCGCAACCTGATCAACGCCAAGGTAGACGGCATCCTCATCAACCCCAACTCGCAGACCGGCTTGAACCAGGTCATCAAGGAAGCCACCGACGCCGGGATCAAGGTGGTGGTGGTAGACCAGGAGGTCTCGGCCCCCACCGCCATCAACGTGGCGATCGACCAGCGGGCTTGGGCCAAGGACAAGATGGACTGGCTCGCCAAGACCTTGGGCGGCAAGGGCAACATCGTGATCATCAATGGCATCGCCGGGCATCCCGCCAACGAAGCTCGCGTGGCCGGAGAGCAGGACTCCTTGAAGAACTACCCCGGCATCAAGGTGCTAAACTCCGCCAACGCCGACTGGGACCAGGCCAAAGGGCAGCAGGTGATGAGTTCCCTGCTGGCTTCGCAGCCCAACATCGACGGTGTGTTCACCCAAGACGGCATGGGCCAGGGTGTGTTGCGCGCGCTGATCGCGGCCAAGCCGAAGAAGATGCCGGTGGTCTCGGGCGAGGCCTACGTGGGCTACATGAAGCTCTGGGCCGAGATCAAGAAGAGCTACCCTAACTTCAAGTCCTACGGGCTCGCCAACCCTCCCGGTGTGGGCGCTTCCGGCTTGCGCATCCTGATCAACCTGGTGCAGGGTAAGCAGCTCAAGGACGGCGTGCTGAAAGGTCCCTACAAGAACACCATCTATGTGCCGATCCCAGCCAGGGTAGATGACTCCACCTTGAGTTCAACCCTGGCTGACCTCATCGCCAAGGGCAAAGCCGACACCTACACCATGGACGGCTACTTGACCCAGGCCCAGGCCGACAATTACTTCAAATAGGCGCTATGCCGTACGCTTGATCGGGGAGCGACTAGCGACGAGCGTACGGCTAGCTTTTGAACACCCTATGATCCGCACCCTGCTCGAGGCCCACCACGTCTCCAAGCGCTACGGGGCTACCGTGGCGCTCCAGGAAGCTGCTTTTCGGCTGCAAGAGGGCGAGGTTCACGCCCTGCTTGGGGCCAACGGCAGCGGGAAATCCACGCTGGTCAAGATCATCGCCGGGGCGGTAGCCCCCGATACCGGGGAGATCCGGCTGGGAGATCAGGCGGTGCGGTTTCGCCACCCGCTCGAGGCCAGGCGACAGGGCATCGCGGTCGTTTACCAAGAACTCTCCCTGGTCCCCGACCTGAGCGTGCAGGATAACCTCTGGCTGGGGCACGAGCCCAAGGGCGGATGGGGCCGCATCGACGGCAAGGCCGCCCGCGAGCGCACCCTTGGGCTGCTGGACCTGTTCAAAGGCGTGGCCGGGCCGTGCTTTAGCGCCGAGACCCTGGCCGGGGAACTCCCTCCCGACGAGCGGCAACTGGTGGAGATCCTCAAGGCCGTGAGCAACGAGCCGCAGATCCTCATCCTCGACGAGGCCACCGCCAGCCTAGACGCCCGGCAGGTGGAAAGGCTCTTCGCCCTGGTGCGGGGGTGGAAGGCCCAAGGCTGGGGCATCATCATCGTCACCCACCGCATGGAGGAGGTCTTCCAGATCGCTGACCGAGCCACCGTGCTGCGCAACGGGCAGGTGGTGGCCGAGGTGGGGATCGGCCAGATCAGCCGTGAATCCCTGATCGAGCTGATCTCGGGCGAGGCCAGCAAGGCCCTCCAGGCTGAGTCTCGCCTTTTGGCGTCAGCCCCTCACCCCACCCCCCTGCTACGGGCGAGGATTGCGCAGAGCGGAAAGATCAAAGACCTCGAGCTCTCCGTCTACCCAGGCGAGATCCTGGGGCTCGGCGGTCTGCAGGGGCAGGGGCAGCGCGAGTTGCTGCTGTGCCTGTTCGGGGCCTTGCCGCTCGAGGGGGGAAGCCTAGAGCTCGAGGGCATCCCGCGCCGGTTCAGCCATCCCGGTGAGGCCATCCAAGCCGGTCTAGCTTACGTGCCTGGTGATCGGTGGCGCGAGGGACTGTTGCCGGTACGCTCGATCTTTGAAAACCTCATGCTGCCGAACTGGTACAACTATCGCCGAGGCGTCCTTCTCGATCTGGACACAGCGCGCCGCGAAGCCTCGGAGATAGCGCAAAGGCTCGAGCTCAAGTACGGCAGGCTCGAGGACGGCATCACCTCGCTTTCCGGCGGCAACGCCCAAAAGGTGGTGCTCGGGAAGTGGCTCTTGTGCAAGCCCAAGGTGCTCCTCCTCGACGATCCCACCAAGGGCATTGACGTGGGGGCCAAGGCCGAGTTTTACTGGCTTTTGGACGAGCTGCGCCAAGGGGGGATGGGGGTGGTCTTCCACTCCTCCGATGACGACGAGCTGCTCAGCCTGTGCGACCGGGTGCTGGTGCTGCTCGAGGGCCGCATCGTGGCCGAACTTTCGCGAGCCCATCTGGATCGCACGGCCTTGGTGCGGGCCAGCCTGGGGGTGAAGGAGGCGGTGCCTTGAGCGGAAGCCCCTATATGGACCCCACCGTCCCCCGGAAGACGTAAAGCGTATGACCGCCCTCCGCCGCATCCTGGTCCAACCCTACGCCCTGGCCCTGATCCTGCTGATCCTGGGGCTTGTCATCACCGCCATGTTCCAACCGGCCTTCTTCACCGGGCGCACCCTGGCCAACAACCTGCGCACCTTCTTGCCCCTCATCTTGTTGGCGGTAGCCCAAACGCTCGTCGTAATCGGTGGAGGGATTGACCTTAGCCTAGGGGCCATCCTGACGCTCTCGAGCGTGGTGATGGTGCAGGCTTTCGGCATGGAGGCCGACCCTGGCCCCTGGCGCACCTTCGGCGGGGTCGGCCTGGGCCTCCTGGTGGGCACGCTGGCGGGGACGGTCAACGGCCTTTGCGTGGCCTACCTGCGGCTGCAGCCCATCATCGCCACCTTCGCTACCTCTTTCATCTGGGGCGGCCTGGCGCTGTGGGTGCTGCCCCAGCCAGGAGGCAACGTGCCCACGCTGCTGCAGGACTTTGTGCGGGTCTACCTCCTGGTTCCCTTCTCCTTATGGGTGATCTTGGCGATCCTGCTCGCTTGGGGCTGGTTTTTGGGTACCCGCTGGGCCAAACACCTCTACGCGGTGGGCGGGAACCCTCAAGCGGCCTTTACTTCCGGGATCAACGTGGAGGGGGTGCGGCTGGGGAGCTATGCCCTGGCCGGGCTCCTCACCGGCTGCGGGGCCTTCTTCATCACCGCTGATATCGCCACCGGCGACCCGCTCATCGGCGGGCCCTTGACGCTCGCCAGCGTGGTGGCGGTGGTGATCGGGGGTACGCGGCTTTCCGGGGGAGCAGGCGGCATCGTGGGGAGCGTGCTGGGGGCCATCGTCTATTACCTGCTCAAGAACGTGGTGGCGCTCTCGGTGTTCAACTTGGGTCTCACCCCGCAGTGGCAGACCCTTATCGACGGCACGGTGATCGTGCTGGCCCTGGCCGCGCCGGGGCTGTTGCGGCTGTCCCGGAGGCGGGTTTGAGAAACGATGGGCTAAAACAGGCAGCCCATGGCCAATCCAGGAATCCTTATGACCAACCACCCCCGGCCCTCTCCCCTTTTCCCCCTCCGCACCCCAGCAGTGATCGCGCTGGGGCTCTCTATCCTGCTCTTGATCCTGGGCGAAGTCATCCGGCCCGGCTTTGCCGACTACAACCAGATCACCAACATCCTGCGCATCGCGGCTTTCTTGGGCATCGTCGCCATCGGGCAAACATTGGTGATCCTAGCCGGGGGCGAGGGCATTGACCTCTCGGTGGGGGCGGTGGTAACGCTGGGGGCCATCCTCATCTTCCGCGTCACCGGGGGCTCGGACGCGCTGTTGTTGCCCGCCTTGGCGGTGGCGCTGGGGGCGGGCTTCCTGATCGGGCTCGTCAACGGCATCGGGATCGCCTGGGTCAAGATCCCTCCGCTGGTGATGACCCTGGGGATGATGGGGGTAGTGAAAGGCCTGATCCTGGTCTACACCGGCGGGCGGCCCGTAGGGGGAACCCCCCCGCTGATGAAGCGGATCATCTCCGACCCCTGGGTGCTGGGGATCCCTGGCGACGTGTTCATCTGGGTGCTGCTGGGGATCGGGGTGACCCTCTTGCTCCAGCGCACCGCCTACGGGAAGGCCCTCTACGCCATCGGGGCCAACCGCACCGCCGCCCGGCTCTCGGGGGTAAGGGTTGAGCGCATGGTGATCCTCACGTATGCGCTTTCAGGGATGTTCGCGGCCTTAGGCGGCTTCGTGCTCTTGGGCTACATCCAGAACGTCTTCATCAACCTGGGCGACCCCTACACCCTGCCCTCCATCGCGGCAGTGGTGGTGGGGGGCACGGCTTTGGCCGGGGGGGTCGGGGGCTATGCTGGGACGATAGCCGGGGCCCTGGTGCTCACCCTGGTCTCGAGCCTGCTCATCACCCTGGGCCTGCCCGAGTTCGGACGGCAGGTCACCTATGGGCTCATCCTGCTGGTCCTGTTGGCGGTGTATGGGCGCGAGCGACGGCTGGGGGGCTAACTAGCCGCCCAGCGGGCTTGGTCGGCTTTGGGTGGTGGTCCCTTGGTTCGAGCGGACTATCTGGACCCGGTATCAAATATGAAACTCGACGAGTACCTCGAGACCCTCGCAGAGGCCTAGCGGCGCTCATACGAGAGGAGCTTGAATGTGGCCGGTCCCCGGTACTGGATGGGCCGTAGCGCCACCGGCACATTTTCGGCGGTGTTGATGTAGACCACTTCGGATTTCTGGCCCGCGCTACAGCTCCCGGTGTTACCGGCGCTGGTGGTACAGAACAGATTGCTGATCACCGAACCAAAGAGCACGTTGTCCTTAACGATGCGGAACGTGCCCCCTGAGTAGACCGGGGCCATGACATACTGGCCCCGCTGATAGGTATCCCCCTCGGCGACCACGGCAAGAACGTGATTGGGGAAGTAGGCATTTCCCCCAGCCGTATCGGGGAGCAGGCTTCCGTCGAGGTCAAGGTTACCCCCCAGGGCATCCGTGGGGTGCTTCTCCACCACCAAAGAGGCGTTCTGCCGCTCGAGCGGGGGGATCGTCCCGAGGAGCGTGGTGCGGGCCTGGTAGTCGGTGTCGCGGGCTAGGCGCAGGCTGAAGCCCTGGAGGTCCACCGTGCCGTAGACCTCGAGCCTGGCTGGGTTGGGCGTGTACTTGAAACCGCCCTTGCTCCCATCGGGCATGGTGTAGGAGCAGTCCACCGGCACACCATCCAATACCAGCTTCTTATCACCTGCCGCCGCGGCCGTGGACAAGGCGGTGGTACAGCTCAGGGGGGCGGTGGGGGGAACCACGGCCGGAGGCCACGACACCAGGGCGCTCGAGCCGGTTCGACGGATGATTAGCCCCTGGCCGGGCTGGCCGGCCGCGTACCGGATACACTGCCGCCAAGTGGGGCTGGGGTTGCTTGGGATCTGACAGACCCCGGGCCCATCGAAGGTCGGGAAGGCCGGGGGGTTGGACAGGTCGAAGGCCGCAGGGCCGACATCGGTGCAGATCCCCTTGGTTTTCTGGCAACTAAAGCTCCCGCCGTTGTTGACATCCGAGGCCCCCCGGCCCACCCAGACGCCGATCACCCGGTTGGTCTCCTCCCCGATCTGGGTGCTTCCTCCCACGGAAACCTTACCGTACTGAACCCGCAAGTTGGCGCACAGGTTGTTGGCCGAGCGGTTATTGGGGTGAACCCGACTGGAGACCCCCCCGTTTTGGGTGTAAGTGGAGAGGTCGTAACGATTGAGCATGGAGAAATTGCCGTTGGTGTCGATCACCGTGGCGTTGGGGTCGCTGCCTACCACGTAGATTCCACCCCGGATGGTGGCCCCGCCGTTGATAAATTTGTTGGATTGCCCCTGCCCGGTGAACACCGCCTGCTGCAAAGCCCCGGCGAGCTCAATGCGAAAAGTAGCCCGCGCGGTCGAACGTGCCCCGGAGAAGGTCCCGACGGACTCCAGCGTGTACAGATTGCTATCGTCAGGGTCCTTGTAGATGGTCACCGTATAGCTCCCCAGCACATTTCCCGCAGGGTCGGTCAGCACCTCGCTGGGGTAGGTGACGCGGTTGTTGTTCCAGGGGATGGGGCTGCCGGAGCGGTTCAGGTCCAGCCCAGCCCCCAAGCGGTTAAAGCACGCGGTGCGGGTGGGGGTCGCGGCGCTGTCGTTGCCCGGTTCTTGCAGCCAGCGAAAGTACTGGAACAAGGCGGTCTTGTACTTGTTCAGGCCGGCATCGGCGACATACTGGGCCTGGGTAGCGGTTACGTCGTTGCGGCTCACCCAACGTTCGATCTGGGTGGTAAAGAACCCACCAAAAACCAGCAAGCCGACCATCAACAACACCGCGAGCGTTACAACCAAGGCGATTCCACGTGAGCGCATAGGGTTCTCCTACTGATCCTTGAGGCTGGGCATCCGCACTTCCTGGCTCATGGCGTAGCACAGAAAGCCCGCTGGACAGTCCACCGTCCGGCCACTCGAGGTGGGGTAGCTGTTGGGGGGAGTCCCCGCCACACGGGAGCGGGACTGGCCCACCACGCTGACCAAGGCCGAACGGGGATAGGCGGCGCCCGACGGACAGTTGGTCTCGTCCGGGTATTGGCCCAGACGGTTGCCGTTGCTACACAGATAGACGATATCCAGCGCCAGCAGGTTATCGGCTAGCGGCTGCGGGTCGGCTGGGCTCGAGCAGGTCACATCGCTGCGGCGCAGGGTATTGCCGCTAAAATCAAAGCTCACCCGGCGGCAGGCACTGCTCACGTCCTGCAGGCTGGTGAGGTATTGAACCTGGAAGGAGTCCCTGAGCCCGCCATCCGCCGCGACCAGGCACTGGGTATAGGTGCAGCTCGCCAGCGATACGCTGGTGTTGATATTGCCTGAAGCGTCGGAGTAGCGGCTGGCCCCGGCCATCTGCAAATCCTGGGTCACGATCTGCATCACGATCCGGACGCGATCCTGCAGCTCGCTGCGGGCCTGGTTGGCGCGGGCCAGGCTGTTTTGCTGGGCGAAGTAGTTGCCAACTATGCCCAGCACCACAGCAAAGATCGCCATGGCCGCGAGCAGCTCGACCAGGGTAAAGCCCCCCCGCTTCACGGGCGACCCCCGCCGGGATTGGCACAGGGTACAGGCGCATCTGAGGTGGGCGAGGGGTAGACGTCATAGCAGGATACCCGGCTCACCAGGCTCACCACCAGGCGCTGGTTGTGGATGGCCGTCACCGTCACCCTCAGTACGCCCTCGCCCAGGGTTCCACCCTCCCCGGCTATCTGCCAGTTGTACCGCACGGTACCCGGTAACACCCTGGATTGGGCCAGGGTGCTCCCCGAGCAGTTCACCGGGCGCAGCTTGATGAGGCTGTAGGTGCGGATGCCGGAACCGGCGGAAGGCAGTACCGGGGTGGGGCAGCCGTAGTAGTAGTCGATAAACCAAAAACTACGGACATGGCCCGGACCGCTCTGCCGGTCATCGTCGAAGTCGCCGTTATCGGGGAGATCCGTGGAAACCCGCAAAACCTCCGACAGCCGCTCCTCGAGCACCTGGTTGGCCACCGTTTTGGTGTCGCTCAAGAAGCGGGCCTGGGCGCTCGAGCGGAGATTGGCCAGCTGGTTGATCAGCAGAGCAGTGAACACCACCCCGATGATGGCCAGGGCCACCAACAGCTCGACCAGGGTGAGGCCCCGGCGGTTCATAGGCTCACCCTTCCCTGCGCGGAGACCGTCAGCCCCCGCACATAGGTGCCGGCGGCGTTGCTGAGATTCACGGTGATGGCTCCCCTCAAGCGCGGCATCCCCCTCGAGTCGAAGCCGATCCAGTTCACCCCACCGCCCGCCGGTAGGCGCACCCGACCGAGCTCCCCTTCCCCAAAACGGACCACCTGCAACACCCGGTCTCCCCCGTTGCAGGCTGCATCGCCATCGGCGTCCAGGCAAACCACGTACCCTCCGTTGGGGAAGCTCACGCCCATATATGTGCTACCGCCAGGGATCAGCGCGAGCCCCGCGTAGGTGTCGTTGCGGATCGCCTCCAGCCGAGTTCGCCCCACCTGGGCGGCTAGGATCTGGGCGGCTTGGTCAACCGCCACCCGGTCCGGGCGAAAACCCCAGACCCCCAGCCCCAACAGCACGCCCAGGATGGCCATGACCACCAAAAGCTCCAGGATGGTCACACCTCTAGGTACCGGCATATACACCTCCCCCTAGCAAAGTAGGGCATAGAGATAAACGGCCGGTTAATCTCCTACACCCCCAAATGGGGGTATGGCCAACCCGCTGTCGGGACGGATCCCCTGCTACAATCGGGTTTGGTTGGCCTATGACCCAAGACCTCTCCCCCCACCGCCTCTCCGTCGCGCCGATGATGGGCTGGACGGACCGGCACTTTCGCTACCTGGTGCGCCGGGTGAGCCGGGGGGTGCGGCTTTACACCGAGATGGTCACCGACCGGGCCATCCTCCACGGGAACCGATCGCGCCTGCTCGACTTCGACCCCAGCGAGCATCCCATCGCCCTCCAACTGGGGGGCAGTGACCCCGCCCTCTTGGCCGAGGCCGCCCGCATCGGGGAGGAGTGGGGCTACGACGAGATCAACCTGAACCTGGGCTGCCCCTCCCCGCGGGTACAGGGGGGCGGATTCGGGGCCTGCTTGATGAAGGAGCCCGAGCGGGTGGTGGAGTGCTTGGCCGCGATGCGCGAAGCGGTGCGGGTTCCCGTGACCGCCAAGCACCGGCTGGGGGTGGACGAGCTGGAGGACTACGGCTACCTGGCCCGCTGGGTCGAGGGGCTGGCCGGCGTAGGGGTGGAGGTCTTCATCGTCCACGCCCGCAAAGCCTGGCTCCAGGGGCTTTCCCCCAGGGAAAACCGCGAGATCCCCGAGCTGCGCTACGGCTGGGTGTACCGGCTCAAGGGGGACTTCCCCCACCTGACCTTTGTGCTCAACGGCGGGGTGAAGAACCTCGACCAAGCCCAATCCCACCTCGAGCGGGTGGACGGGGTGATGCTGGGCCGCGCAGTGTACGAAGACCCCTTGGTCCTCGAGGAGGCCGACCGGCGCATCTTGGGGCTCGAGCACCGCCCCGACCGCTTCGGGGTCGCCCAGGCCATGATCGCCTACGCCGAAGCCCGCCTGGAGGAGGGCACCCCGCTATGGCCCATGGCCCGGCACCTGCTCAACCTGTTCAAAGGTCAGCGCGGCGGCAAGCATTGGCGGCGGTATCTGTCCGAGCAGGCCATCCGGCCCGGGGCAACAGCCCAGGTCTTGCGGGAGGCGCTCGAGGGGGTGGCCGAGGTAGAGCCCGCCCGCCCCCCGGTTGGCCCGGGGACAGGCGTCTATTCCTTGCCGGGTCGGCTCGAGAAAACCCGCTCGGGAGCCGGTTAATCTCATGTTTATCTCAGACCCCTAAGCTGAGCCCCGGAGGTTACACATGGGCAAAACTGGGTTGGCTCTGGTCGCGGGTGCGTTGCTGGCTCTGGCCGGGTGCAGCACCCCGCCCCAAGCGCAGATCACCAGCCTGGCGGTCTCAGGGGTGGTGGGGGGCAACGCAAGCATGCTCACCCTGAACGGCAAGGTGCTCGACCTGAGCAGCGCCACGGTGACGCTGAACGGCGAGGCCGCCGGCACCAGCGCGGTCAAGGCCGGGATGGAGATCTCCGGGATCGGGGTCGAGGAGGGTGGCCGGGTCAAGGTGCGCGAACTCGAGGTGCGCTACCGGGCCCAAGGGCCCGCCGACCAGGTGGACGTGGCCGGGAGGTTCGTGGTGGTGGTCGGGCTCAAGGCCCTCGTCACCGACAAGACCCTGATCTTCCAGGAGAACCCCGACGGAACCGAGACCCCCCTGACCCTGGCCGACCTGGCCCCGGGGGACTACCTGAAGGTGGCCGGGATTCCCCAGCCCAAGACCCCGACGACGCCATCGTGGCGACCCGCCTCGAGCGCGAGCGCGTAGACGATCCGAGCCGGGTCGGGCTGATGGTGCCGATCCGCAAGCTGGACCCGATCGGCAAGACCTTCCGCTACGGGCTAAAGACCTACACCGTGGACTATAGCCAGGCCGAGGTCAAGGGAACGCTGGTGGAAGGCTCGGTCGTCCGCTTCAGGGGAACCAAGTCCGGTCTCACCATCACCGCCCTGCGGGTGCGGGCCACCGAGGGGAAGGAGAAGCCGGGTGTCCCGGACGGTACCCGGATCGAACTCCAGGGCCTGGTCGGCCACCTCAACCCCACCGCCCAGACCTTCCAGGTCGAGGGGCTCACCGTGGACTACTCCGCCGCCACCGTAATCGGCACGCTCGCCGAGGGGGTGCGGGTGGAGGTGAACGGGACGCTTTCGGGCACCACCGTCAAGGCTGTGCGGGTCAAGGTGGAAGACGATTCGGAGGACGACCAAGCCGAGCTCGAGGGCAAGATCGCGGACTTCAACCCCACCCTCAAGACCTTCACGGTCAACGGGGTTACCATTGCGGTGACCGACCAGACCGTCTACCAGCAGGAGGGAGTGGGTGGCCAGAGGGGCAACCACCTCACCGCCCAGGAGTTCTGGGGCACCGACCGGACCGGCCAGACCGTCGAGGTCAAGGGGGTGGCCAGCAGCAGCACCCAGGTGCGGGCCCGCAAGATCAAGATCGAGTCCAAGTAGCCGACCCGGCTAAAATGAACCGAGGTTCAGCGGCAGGAGTCTCAGAATGGGGTCAAGGTCTCGACTGGCCCCACAGCCCGGGACTCCTGCTTTGGGCGTGTCCGCAGGGGAGAGCCCCGATGCGCATCCTGATCGTCGAAGACGAAGCCGGGCTGGCCCAGCCCCTGTTGGCCCTATTGCGACAAGAGCGCTACGAGGCGGTCTGGGCCAGCAGCCTCGAGGAGGCCTACGCCCACCTGGAGACCCTCGAGCCGGACCTCATCGTGCTGGACATCATGTTCCCGGAGACCCCGCCGCAGCAGGCCAAACCCTCCCCCCCCGATCGCTGGGTGGATGCTGGTTTTGAGTTTGCTCAGGCCGTGCGGGCCGCGGGGTACTCCGGCAGCATCCTCTTCCTCAGCGCCCGCGACGCCGTCGAGGACCGGGTGCGGGGGCTGGACCTGGGGGGAGACGACTACCTGCTCAAGCCCTTCTCGCTCTCGGAGTTCCTGGCCCGGGTGCGGGCCCTGCTCCGCCGCAGCGCCTCACACAAACAATCCCGCCTCGAGCGGGGCCCCTTGCGGGTGGATTTCGCCGCCCGGCAGGCCTTCTGGCAGCACCAGCGGCTGGAGCTCTCCGAGAAGGAATTTGCCCTGCTCGAGCTCCTGGCCATGCACCCAGGCCGGGTGTTCACGGTGGAGGAACTCCTGGAGCGCTTCTTTCCCCAGGCCGAGTCCGGCCACCGCATCCTGCGGGTCTATGTCCATCGCCTGCGGGAGAAGATCGCCCCCGAGGTGATCCTGACCACGCCCGGCGGCTACCGGCTGGGGCTGTAGCCCCTCTAGCGAATATGTCTTCCCGCGCTCGCCCCTGGAACCGTCCACGCCCGAAAGCGGCTTCTTTCGGTAGATTAAGGATGGAGGGGGCGATGCTGAGCTTCCGTACCCGGTTGGTGCTGGCCTTCACCCTGCTGGCGGTGGGTGCGGTGGGGCTCGAGGGCGGCTTAGGCTACTGGCAGTTTCGCCAAACCCTCCGGCAAAGCCTCCAGGAGGACTTGGAGCTCCGCGCCCGGACCGTGGCCCAGGCCGTAGACGTAAAGACCAACCCCCCTACCCTGATCCCCGAACGGCTCTCGGGAGTCCCCGGCTGGAACGAGGGGCGCTTCCGGGTGCAAAAAGACGGCCTGACCTACTTGGACATCGGGGGGCAGTTTCCCCAAGCGGGCCCGGGCTGGCTGCGCACCCGGATCCGGCTCGAGGGGGGTTATCTGCTCGAGGCTGCCCTTCCGGCGCAGGGCCTGGAATCCTCCCTGGCGGCCTACTTGCGCACCCTTTCCATCGCCCTTCCGCTCAGTTTGTTGCTGGCTTTGCTCCTATCGGCTTTGCTGCTGGGATACCTGATGCGCCCGGTACATCACCTCACCAAGGCCGCCCAGGACCTGGCCCAGCAGCGCTTTCCTGAGCCCATCCCGATCCCCTCAAGCAACGACGAACTGGCCCAGCTCGCGCAGAGTTTCAACCGCATGACGCACGCCGTACGGGGCTTTCTCGAGCGCGAGCGGAGCTTCACCCGCTACGCCTCGCACGAGCTGCGCACGCCCTTAGCTACCCTGCGAGCCCAGATCGAGGCCATGCAGCGGGGTCTGGTCAGCCAGGCCGAGGCCATGCCCCACCTGGAGGCCGGGCTGCGCCGCATCGAGGATATCCTGGAGGGTCTTTTGACCCTGACCCGCAGCCCTGAACCCGATCCCCACCCCCTCAACCTGCACGATCTGGTGCAGTCGGTGGTGACCGGGCTACCCCCCGCTCGTCGCGCCCGCATCGAGGTGACGCTCGAGGGTGAGGCCTGGACCATCGGCCCGCGCAAGCTGGTCGCCCAGGCCATCGGCAATCTGCTGGAGAACGCCTGCAAATACAGTCAAGGGCCGGTACGGGTGCACCTGGGTAAGGCTGGCCCCGAGGTGTTCGTGCAAGTACGCGATCAGGGACCTGGCGTGAGCGAGGAAGCCCTGGCGCGCTTGGGCGAGCCCTTCTTTCGGCTCGACCCGCAGATCCCGGGGCTGGGGTTAGGGCTGGCCCTGGTGCGCCACATCGCCCGCTCGCTATCGGGGAACGTACGCTTTAGGAATCTGCGCCCCGGCCTCGAGGTCACCCTCAGCCTGCCCCAAGCCAGCCCTCCGCGGGAGGAAACCCATGCCCGGAATACGACGCGCACTTAGCCCACTGGCCATCCTCTTGCTTTTGGGGCTCAGCCTGGGACCGCTCGCCCAGCTTACCCCCTGGGGGGTGGCCCTGGCCGAAGGGCGTGGCGGCGGCAAGAGCGGGGATAAGGGCGATAAGGGTGATAAGGGTGATAAGGGTGATAAGGGCGATAAGGGTGATAAGGGGGGAAAAGACGACAAGAGCGGCAACGAAAACACCAACCGAGGCGGAGGAAACCCCCAGAGCCCCAACGACCAAGAGCGCCGCAGCTACTATGCTCAGGTCACCGTCAACGATGGCAAGCAGGTTTACATCGGGGCCACCCGCCTGCTGAGCGACTCGCCTTGGCTACGCCTGGTCGCCCCGGGAATGTGGCTCGAGGCCAATGGGCGCTGGGAGGGCGACGTTTTCCGCGCCGACGAGGTGCGGATCGTAAGCCCTAAAGCCTGGGCTTTTTACCAAGGACCCACCGCCCCGCTGTTGCGCCAGGGCCCAACCAGCCCCCTGGCCCAGTACCAGTACGTGGAGGCTTGGCTGCAAGACGACCCCAAAAACCGCCTGATCTCGGTCAAGGCGGCCCCCGACCTGAAAAACCAGATTCGCCTGGTCGTCTACTTCGACGGGAAGAACCTAGCCGCCCTGCCCCCCGGCTTCCCGGTGCCGATCCCAGCCGGCTTCAAACCCGGCTGGCTGGAGATGCTGGGCGAGTGGAATGGCCAAACCATCGCCTGGAATAGCATAAAACCTTTCCCCTAACGGTTATTTTCCTCTGCGCGCAAAACCGTGTTATCATGGCCGTATGAGGTTTGTGCAGCGCCTAGCCCTACCCTGAGGGGAGCCCGACGGCTCGGGAAGCTCCCCCTACGCCCGCGTAGGGGGTTTTTAGTCTCGCCCCTATAACCCAAGGATGACCCTGGAGAAACCCATGCCCGACAAATACAACCCCCACGAACTCGAGCCCAAATGGCAGAAGTACTGGCAGGAGATCGGCCTGCTCAGAGCCGCCGAAGGTAGCGGGAAAAAGTCCTACATCCTGGTGATGTTCCCCTACCCCTCGGGCGACTTGCACATGGGCCACCTCAAGAACTACACCATGGGCGACGTGCTGGCCCGCTTCCGTACCCAGCAGGGCTACTCGGTCTTGCACCCCTTCGGCTGGGACGCCTTCGGCCTGCCCGCCGAGAACGCCGCGCTCAAGTTTGGCGTGAGCCCCGCCGACTGGACCTTTGGCAACATCCAGCAGTCGAAGGAGTCGCTGGCCTTGATGGGCATCCAGTACGACTGGAGCCGCGAGGTCACGACCTGCACGCCGGAGTACTACAAGTGGAACCAGTGGATCTTCCTCAAGATGTACGAGCGGGGCCTGGCCTACCGCAAGAAGAGCTACGTCAACTGGGACCCGGTGGAGCAGAGCGTGCTGGCCAACGAGCAGGTCATCGACGGGCGCGGCTGGCGCAGCGGGGCCTTGGTGGAGAAGCGCGAGCTCGAGCAGTGGTACCTCAAGATCACCGACTACGCCGAGCGCCTCTTGCAAGACCTGGATAAGCTTCCCCGCTGGCCGGAGAAGGTCAAGGCCATGCAGCGGGCCTGGATCGGCAAGAGCACCGGGGCCGAGTTCGACTTTCCGGTCAAGGGCCACGAGGCCAAGATCCGGGTCTTCTCCACCCGCCCCGACACCATCTTCGGCGCCACCTTCATGGTGCTGGCCCCCGAGCACGAGCTGGTACCCACCATCACCACGCCCGAGCAGAAGGAGGCCGTGGAGGCCTACGTCGCGGCGGCCCGCATGAAGAGCGAGGTCGAGCGGCAGCGCGAGGACCGCGAGAAGACCGGGGTCTTTACCGGGGCCTACGCCATCAACCCGGCCAACGGCAAGGAGATCCCGGTCTGGATCGCCGACTACGTGCTGGCGGGCTACGGCACCGGGGCCATCATGGCGGTGCCGGGGCAGGACGGGCGCGACTGGGAGTTCGCCGAGCGGTTCGGCCTGGAGATCGTCCGCACCGTAGAGCCCCCCGCGGGCTGGCAGGGCCAGGCCTACACCGAAGACGGCCCGGCCATCAACTCCGGCTTCCTGGATGGCCTCTATGTGGAGGAGGCCAAGAAGAAGGTCATCGCCTGGATGGAGGAAAAGGGCATCGGCCAGGGCAAGGTCAACTACCGCCTGCGCGACTGGCTGATCAGCCGCCAGCGCTACTGGGGCACCCCCATCCCCATGATCCACTGCGAGGCTTGCGGCATCGTCCCGGTGCCCTACGAGGAGTTGCCGGTGGTGCTCCCCACCTTGAAGGACGTGGAGGACATCCGCCCCAAGGGCAAAAGCCCGCTGGCCGCCCACCCCGAGTTCTACGAGGTGGACTGCCCCAGGTGCGGCCGAGCCGCCCGGCGCGACACCGACACCATGGACACCTTCATCGACTCGTCCTGGTACTTCCTGCGCTATACCGATGCGCAAAACCAGCAACTGCCCTTCGATCCCCAGCGGGCCAACTTCTGGATGCCCGTGGACCAGTACATCGGCGGGGTGGAACACGCCATCTTGCACCTGCTCTATAGCCGCTTTTTCACCAAGTTCTTGCACGACATCGGCATGCTCGAGGCCGAGGAACCTTTCGAGGGCCTCTTCACCCAGGGCATGGTGCAGGGCTGGACCGACGTGGGGCCGGTGGAGGTGAAGGACGATCAGATCCGCTTCCTGACCCCCGAGCGCCGGGCCAAGCTGGACCTCCCCGAGACCCTCAGCGTGGAGGAGGCCAAGAAGAGCGGGGCCGAGCTGCGCACCCACGAGGACGGCAGCCTCCACTTCTGGAAGCCCGCTACCATGTCCAAGAGCCTGGGCAACGGGGTGATGGTGGGGCCCTTCGTGCGCGAGCAGGGGGCCGACATCGCCCGCATCACCATCCTCTTCGCCGCCCCGCCCGAGAACGAGATGATCTGGACCGAGGAGGGCGTGCAGGGGGCCTGGCGCTACCTCAACCGGGTCTGGCGGAGGGTCGCGGAGGATCGCGCGGAATTGGAGCGGACCTCTGACCGGTTCGAGTCCACCGCGCTCGAGGGGGCCGATAAAACCCTCTACCAAAAGCTCCACCAAACCCTCAAGAAAGTTGGTGAGGACATCGAGGCCCTGCGCTTCAACACCGCCGTGGCAGCCCTGATGGAGTTCCTCAACGCCCTCTACGACTACCGTAAGGAGAATGGGGTCTCCCCTGTCTATCGCAGCGCCATCCGCCACTACCTCCAGATGCTCGCCCCCTTCGCGCCGCACATTGCCGAGGAGCTTTGGCACTGGTTCCACGACTCCTCCGTCTTCGAGGCCCGCTGGCCCGCCGTGGACGAGGAGGCTTTGGTGGCCGACGCCTTCGAGCTGGTGGTGCAGGTCTCGGGCAAGGTGCGCGGCAAGGCCACCGTCCCCGCGCAGGCCAGCGAGGACGAGATCCGGCGCATCGCCCGGGAGATCCCCAACGTGCAGGCCCACCTCGAGGGAAAGCAGGTGGTGAAGGAGATCTACGTGCCGGGGAAGCTGCTGAATATTGTGGTGAAAGGATGATTGGGCCCAGCGCAGATCAAGGGCTTACCCTACAGGCTGAGGCCGCTTGGTTTATCGTGAGGGCATGAAGCCACTGCTCTTGGCCGGAGCCCTGCTCCTTGCCGCTTGCGCCCCACGCAACCTCAACACCGACCCCGAGTACTTGAACGCCTATGCCCAGGCTCCGCGGCTCAATGTGGCTTGTGTGGGTGAGTCGAACCGTCCGGGGCCGGTGCTCGAGTATGGGCCCAACGCCTGCACCCTGGTGGTGTACCCCACTGCGGCCCGCGACGCGGTGCGAGCTGAATATACCGTGACCCTTTTTTACCGCACCCCGGCTGGAAATATCCTCTCTCCCCGCTACGAGAATCGCACCAAGGAGATCAAAGGCCAAGCCCCCTTGAGCCCCAGCAACCCGGCCACTGCGAGCTTCCCGGTATATGTACCGGACCGCAACTTCTTCCGGGTAACCGGGCGAATCCTGGAGAGCACCTTTAAGGTGGTGCTCTCGTTGGCCCCGGCAGCCCTAGGGAACTACCTGGGCATCCCGATCCCGGCAATAGGCCTCGACAAGACCACCAGCGGGCTTTACGCTCAGGTCAACACCGCGATCAACGACCTGGTCAATAACCGGGATGAGGTGTACGCGCTCGAGGTCAGCGCCCGGGTGTGCGGACCCCAGCTCTGTAGCCCCTATCAATCTAACCCTTTACGGTTAGCCCAGTAGCCCAGCAAGTCGGCTGGCTGACCCACACCCATCCAGCCCATCGGACCCCGGGCCGGCGCCGCCCAGCTACTCGAGCCCAGAGAGTTTTCGATTCTTGGCGATGTAGCTTTGGAACTCGGCGGGCACGTCCTCTTCGGGGTAGATGGCCGAGACCGGACAGGCCGGGACACAAGCGCCGCAATCAATGCACTCGTCGGGGTGGATGTAAAACTGGTCGCCGCCGTCGTAGATGCATTCCACTGGGCAGACTTCCACACAGGACTGATCTTTCACACCGATGCAAGGTTCCGTGATGACATGGGGCATTCCGCTACCTCCTCAAGGCCAACTCTGCCTATTGTAAAGGATTCCCCAGCAAGTCAAGGGGGCGCGACCTGAGCGGTTTAAACGCCCATGTATTTGCGGAACGCCTCGCGGCGGATAGCCCCGTGGACGGTATTGCCATCGGCCACGATCACCACCGGGTAACGCCAGAACAAGGGGGAAAGCTCGCTGGCGGCTACATCCCCCGAGACCACCGGGGCCTCTTCCCAGGGCACGATGTTATCCCCGAGCCCCAACACCCCCACCGGCACTCCATCCTCGGTCAGCACCGCCAGCCGGCCCTCGAAGGACTCTACCGCCTCGAGGGTCTGGATCGGCTTGGCCAGTTTGCGGGCCGGGGAGGGGGCGATGAGGCCAGCCGTGAGGAGGGCCGAGGAGGTGACCCGCACCGCGCGCTTGGCGATCCACAGGGAAAGGGTGAAGCTCACCACAAAGGCGGATCCCTCGAGCAGCCCATAGAAGTTGAATCCGCCCCAGCCGAGCAAGCCTCCCCCCCCCAGAGCCCAGTGCACCAGGCCCGACACCAACAACCCGATCACCAAGGAGGCCAGATAGGCGATCAGACCGGCTTGACGAAGTTCACGAACCGTTCTCATCTGGTTACGACCTCTCCAACCATACCAGGTCTTCCTCTTTGTCCAAGTCTACGCCGATCTCTGCATAGGGCACCATGAGCGCCCGGGCCGGAACCCCCAGGATGCGGCTGACCCGGGCCTCGAGGTCGCCCACCGTCAGGGTTCCCAGCAGGAACCTAAGCACCGTGCCCAGCCCGATCATCTGGGCCAGGGCCAGGGGGTTTTTGCGCAAGGCCACAGCCCTCTTGGCCAGCGGGAGGGCTTGGGCGAAGAGGGTTTTATCCAGCAAGATGAGGTTCCCCCCGGTGAAGGAGCCCTCCTTGAGCCGGGCGTAGGTGCGGCGCATCTTGGGGAAGCGCCCCTCGATGACCTCCTTAGGGACCGCACAGTACACCAGCCCAGCCGAGGGCGCGTGCTCGAGCACGTAGCGCACTGCCGGGGCGGTGAGGAAGGGCATGTCTGCGGTGGCCACCAACACCTTTTCTCCCTGGGCTTCGGCCAGGGCAGCCTCGAGGTTTTCCAGCATCCCTCCCCGGTCGGACAGCATGACCCGGGGCTCGGGCCAAAGGGGCACCTGCGGCCCCACGTAGACAAGCCCCAGCCCGGCCTGGGCCAGTGGCTCGAGGGTGTACTCGACCAGCGGACGGCCGCGGTAGGGCACTAAGGCCTTGGCGGGGACCGAAAAACGCTTTGCCAGGGGGTCCTCGGCCTTTCCCCCCGCCAACACGATGGCGTCCACGAGGGAAAGATACCACGGGAACAAGGGCCAGGGGCAAGGCAGCTCCCAGGCCGGAGGTCCTCTTCTCCAGCCTGGGAGCGGAAAGCTTTGAGTCAGCGCGGCTTGCTTTCGCCGGGCTCTTAGAGGCGGTCCATGCTCAAACGGATCTGCTCCGTGGTGCCAGGACTTAGGCGCAGCCGGACTACCTCGGCCCGATACCCCGGGGCTATGGCCACCAGCTCGCGAGCTTCGGGACTCACCGCTACCCGCAAGAGGCCGTTCTGGGTGGTGCCGAGTTCATTGCCATCCACGAAGATCCGCACCGGCACGGCTATGTTGACGCTGATCTCCAGCACGGTCTGCAGAGGGGTCAGACGGGCCTCTACCCGAACCGTCTGATCGGCCTCGACCCGCACGCTGGTGCGGAACTCGTTATAGCCCCCAGCCCGCACCACCACTTCGTAGGTGCCCTCGCGCAGACTGAGCTGCAAGGGGGTGCGGCCTGAGCGGGCCCCGTTGATCAAAACCTCGGCCCCGCCCACGTTGGAGTTCACCACGAGGGTTCCGTTACGGACCTCGGGCTGTAGGGTAGCAAAGACGCTTACGCTCTCACCTGGGCGCGGCTGGACGGTGGTGAGATAGGGGACGTACCCCCGCAAGCGTACCTCTACCTCAGTACGTCCAGGACGCACCGAAACGGTCAGCGGGGTCTGGCCGACCACCTGCCCATTCACGATGACCTGCGCACCTTGGGGATTGGAGTTCACGCTTAGGGTCGCGCTCGAGGGTGGAGGCGGTGGGGGCGGGGTCTGTAGACGACCTACCCGGTAGGTAGCCACGTCGCTGACCCAGCTCTGCTGCGGGATCGGGGTGACCACGATGGAGAGGGCGCGCGCTAGGTTCTCAGCCCCCTGCACCCGCATCTGTCCGCGCTCGACATCCGCGATATCGGCCAGCGAAAGGGGCTGCTTGCTGGCGATGGCCAGCACCTGATCCTGACCCTCTGGCCCGCTAATGGTAAAACGGTAGTTGGCGCCTTGGGGTGGAAAGGCCCGGGTCTCTCCCGCTCGTAGGAAGTTGTCGCGGCTGAGGTTATTGGGCAAGATCAGATCGATCTTGCCGTCCGCATTGATGTTGAAGAGGTAGACGTAAGCATCTTGGTTGACCTGGACATAGATGGTGATATTTTCCCCGATCCGATAGCTGGAGTTTCCGGTCTTGCCCGGGTCCTTATCCACCCAAGTCTTCACCTGAAGGTCGGTGGGGGCCGGGTTGACGATGATCCCCTGGGGTGTGATCCGCGGCTGGGCCAGGGCCAACATCCCGCTCAGCGCTACCAACACCGTGGCGAAAATCCCTTTGTTGTGTCTCACTGGTCACCTCCTAGATGCGAGCTTAGGGGTCGGGGGATAACACCGTGTGAGAGATGGCACCTTAATTTTTAGCCCTGCTTTAGTGTTCCAAAGATGAGCTGGGATTGGACCATGCACGATAAATAAGGAAACGTTTTATCCATTTTATTTTCTCATATTCGTTTCATATTTACCACGCCAAGCTCGCGGAAGCGACGGTAGCGGTCTTCGAAGAGGCCTTCTGGTGAAAGCGGGCGCAGCTCATTCAGGGTCTCTTGCAGCCCCCGCTTGAGATGATGCAGGGCCGCCGCCGGGTCACGGTGGGCACCCCCACCGGGTTCGGGAATCACCTTGTCCACCACCCCCAGCTTGAGCAGGTCAGGTGCGGTGAGCTTGAGGGCCTCGGCGGCCTTGGGGGCCTCCTTGGCGTCGCGCCACAAGATGGCCGCACAAGACTCCGGTGAGATCACCGAGTACCAGGCGTTTTCCATGATCAAGATGCGGTTTCCCACCCCGATCGCCAGGGCCCCCCCCGAACCCCCTTCGGAGAGGATCACCGCGATGGCCGGAACCTTGAGCCGGGCCATCCGCTGGATGCTCTGGGCGATCACCCAGGCCTGGCCCCGCTCCTCGGCGCTGATCCCCGGATAGGCCCCCGGTGTATCGATGAGGGCGATAAAGGGGTGGCCGAAGCGGTCCGCCAGATCCATCATGCGCATGGCCTTGCGATAGCCCTCGGGGTGCGGCATCCCGAAGTTGCGTAAGAGGTTTTCCTTGGTGTCGCGCCCCTTTTGCTGACCTACCAACACCACCGGCTCACCACTCAGGTAGGCCAGACCACCCACGATGGCCGGGTCATCGCCCACCGCTCGGTCGCCGTGAAGCTCCACAAACCCCTCGAAAACCTGGCCGATCACGTCCAGGCTGGTCGGCCGCCCCGGAGCCCGGGCCAGCTGCACCCGCTGCCAGCGGGAAAGATTGCCATAGGTCTCCTGCTCGAGGCGGTGTAACCGCTCGCGCAACACCGAAAGCTCGGCCTCGAGGTCTACCCCGCTCTGTTTGGCCGCGTTCTCCAGTTCGGAGATCTTGCCCTGAAGCTCGAGGATGGGCCTCTCGAACTCAAGCGGCACAGGCACCTCCCCACACTCCCCCCACCCGGCTCTGCGGGGGAGAAGGCACCCAGCCATGGGGCGAAAGGAGACCTGCGGTGCGTCGAAGGTCTGGAGATGGCTCGCTTACGCGGCGAAACAGCTTCCGTACAGCGTGGGAGGTATTCGACATCTCACTGGCCTCTCGGATACAAGTGCTTGAGCACCGCCACCACCCGCTCCTTGAGCTGACGGCGGTCCACCACGTCGTCCACCATCCCGTGCTTGAGGTGGAACTCGGAGCGCTGGAACCCCTCGGGTAAGTCCTGGCGGATGGTCTGCTTGATGACCCGGGGCCCGGCAAAGCCGATGAGGGCCCCGGGCTCGGCGAAGATCACATCGGCCAGGGCTGCGAAGCTGGCCGTCACCCCGCCGGTGGTGGGGTCGGTCATGATCGAGACGTAGGGTAGGCGCTTGGCCCACAGCCGGTCGAGGGCTAAGGTGGTTTTGGCCATCTGCATCAGCGATAGGGCCGCCTCCTGCATCCGGGCCCCGCCCGAAGTGGAGAAGATCACCAAGGCCCGCCCCTCTTGCGCAGCCAGCTCGGTGTTGCCGGCGATCTCCTCACCCACCACGCTCCCCATCGAGCCCCCGGCGAAGGCCCCGTCCATCGCGAGCAACATGCTGCTAACCCCACCGATGGTGCAGCGCCCGCCCAAGATGGCGTCGGGCCGCCCGGTCTCCTTCTGGTAGCGCTCCAGCCGTTTGAGGTAGGGCTCGGTGTCCACAAAGTGGAGCGGGTCGGCAGGGCGCACCCCCCCGGTGGTGGGCTCGAAGGTCCCTTCGTCGGCCAGGAGGGCGATGCGTTTTTCCACCGAGAGGCGCATGTGATGAGCGCACTTGGGGCAGACGTGCCAGTTGGCCTCGAGGTCTTTTTTGTAGATCGTGGCGTCGCAGTTTGGGCACTTGGTCCACAGATCGGGGATGTCCCTGGCCTCCCCCTGGGCGCGGCGACGGCGGAACAGACGTTCTAAAGCCATAGGCTCCTCACATCAAGCGGGTCAGGGTTATTCTACCCCGCTCGGCCACCCGCAGACCCAAAGTATAACACCGCCCAGAAGGATATCCTCCCTTGGACGAGGTTCAGATTGGGTGGAGCGACCCGCCCTGACTAGCGGCCGACCACCGCCCCATTCACGTAGGGCGAGGGGTCCACCGCCACCCCATGGTGGAACACCGAGTAGTGCAGGTGCGGCCCCGTGGAGCGCCCGGTCGAACCCACCTGCCCGATGGGCTCCCCCAACCCAACCGGCTGGCCCCGGCTAACCGCCACCCCCGAGAGGTGGCCGTAGAGGGTCAGGTAGCCGTTGCCGTGGTCGAGCAGGATCATCAGGCCAAAGATCGGGTTCCAGCCAACCTCCTCCACCGTGCCCGGCGCAGTGGCGAAGACCGCTGTGCCGGTGGGGGCGGGAAAGTCCAGGCCGTTATGAAACTCCGCGGTATAGCCGTCGAAGGGGTTGGTACGGTAGCCGAAGCCCGAGGAGATATAGGTCTCCACCCGCAGGGGAACTCCTCGGGGGATCCTAGGGATGAGCGGGGGGATGGGGCCGCGGGGAGGGGGGTCGTCGCGCAGGGGGGCGTCCAAACCCTCTTCGAGCGGCTCGATCTGGGCAGCGAAGTTACCCATCACGGCCCGCAAGCCGAGAAGCTGGTCGCCCGGATCTAGCCGTTGGCCCGCCCCTTGGGGACCTTTGGGGGTCTCGGGTTTAGGCGGGGTGGAGGTGGGCTCGGGCACCAGCTTGACCGCCGGGAGCCCGGCCTTTTTGCGCAGCCGGTTGATCTCGACCTCGAGCCCCTTGAGGTTCTGCCGCATCTGCTCGGCCTCGACCGCGTAGGTCTGGTTGCGGGAGCGCTCGGCCTCGAGCTCGAGCTGCAGCCTGTGGGCCTGCTGCGCGAGCCGGTTCATCTCGGCCTGGGTGTGGTGGGCCTCGTTGGCCCGGCTCCAGGCATAGGCCACCACCCCCACCACCCCCAGCACCAGCCAGCCCAAAGCCCATAGCGGCACGGCCACGGTCTGCTTGGTCGGGGGTCGTTGCATAGGCGAACAATCCAGCTTATCCAGAGGAATCCACCGGGCCGGTGACCGCTAACCCAACGCCCAAACTCCCCGGCTTTTATGGCTACTCCGGCTGGGGCAAGGCCCGGGGCTCGCCGGTGTAGCTGCGCCCGATGAAGGCCGCTCCGGCCTCGATGTCGAGGGCTTTGGCGCGGACGTCGCCCTCGAGGTGGGCGGTCTTGAGCAGCATCAGCTTTTCCTGGGCGATCACCTGGGCCCGCACCAACCCGTGAATCTGAACATTGACGGCCTGCACCAGCTCACCCTCGATCTCACCCTTGGGACCGATCTCGAGGTCCCCCTCCACGATCACCGTGCCCTGGACGCGCCCGTCAATCCGCACCTGGCCGCGCACCTTGAGCACCCCCTCGAGCTGCGCCCCCTCGCCCAGATAGGTCAGGGCCGCCACGTTGGATCTGCGTGAGAGCATGCCTCCTCGCTTTCATTCGAGCGATGAGCCCGTCTTGAGCTCGTCGCCCCACCCAAACACATACGGCCTGGGGTCCACCGCCACCCCGTGGCGGAACACCGTGTAGTGCAGATGGGGGCCGCTCGAGCGCCCGGTCGAGCCGACTTGGCCCACGAGGTCGCCCTTCTCGAGGTGGTCCCCCGGGCGGACCTCGATCCTCGAGAGGTGCCCGTAGAGGGTGTGGTAGCCGTAGCCGTGATCGATCTCCACCGCCTGGCCGAAGACCCCGTTCCAGCCCGCGCTCGCTACCGTGCCGGGGGCCGCCGCGTAGACCGGGGTGCCGTACGGGGCGGCCAGGTCGAGGCCGTTGTGGAACTCGAAGCCGCGCCCGAAGGGATCCCTGCGGTAGCCGAAGCCCGAGGTGAGGCGGTCGTAGAAGGCCAGCGGAACCCCCAAGGGGAGGGCCGCCTCGCGGCGCAGGGCCTCGGCCAGGGCGGGCTCGAGGTCGCCGAGCTTTTCCCCGTACTCGCGGAGCTGGCGGTCAATCCCGGCCCAGACTTGCTCGAGGCTGGGGGGCTGGCCCCCACCGCCCCCTTTCCCCGACTCCGACGAGGGGCCACCGCTGCGGGTGGGGACCAGGCGGACCTTGGGGAGGCCCGCTCGCTCGCGCAGGCGGTTGATCTCCCCCTCCAGGGTCTCGAGGCTTTTGAGGGTGGCCTGGGCCTGGTTGGAGAGGCGGTTGTTGCGGATCCTCTCGGCCTCGAGCTGCAGCGTGAGCTGCCGGGCCTGCTGGGAGAGGCTGGCCAGCTCCCGTTGCAGGTCTCGCATCCCGGCGGTGCGGTTCCAGATATAGGCGTTGACCCCTGTCCACACCATCAACCCCAAGACCAAGATGAGGGGCACCCAGACGGGTAAGGAAAAACTCCTGGGAGCCGCGCCCGTGCGAGCCAGCCAGAGCGTGTAGCGGACTGGACGTCGGCGCATCCGGGGGATTATGACACGCCCATTTGTACCCGGTCAAGGCTGGAAATCCAGCCTCGGCCCTATCCTGAAAAGGGTATGAAGACCGCGGACTTCCTCATCATCGGCGGGGGCGTGGTGGGGCTCACGGTTGCCCTCGAGCTCTCCCGCCGCCACCCCAAGGCCAAGATCGTCGTGCTGGAAAAGGAAAGGGAACTGGCCCGGCACGGCTCGGGGCGGAACTCGGGGGTGCTCCACGCCGGGTTCTACTACACCGCCGACAGCCTCAAGGCCCGCTTCACCCGCGAGGGCAACCGCCGCTGGAAGGAGTTTGTGCAGGAGCGCGGGCTCAGGATCAACCGGTGCGGCAAGCTGGTGGTGGCCAAGCACCAGGGGGAGATCGCGCTCCTGAAGGAACTCCAGCGCCGGGGCGACCAGAACGGGGTGGAGACCCACCTGATCTCCCAGCAGGAGGCCAAAAAGATCGAACCCCGGGTCAAGACCACCGAACTCGCCCTGTGGTCGCCGAATACCGCCACCGTGGACCCGCTCGAGTGCATGGCTGCCCTGGCCCAGGAGGCTCGAGACCGCGGGATCGAGATCCTGCTGGAAAGCCCCTACCAGGGGCGGCGGGGCCAAAGCGTCATTACCCCCCGGGAGGTCATCAGCGCGGGGTTTGTGGTGAACGCCGCCGGGCTCCACGCCGACCGGGTAGCCCACGACTTCGGGGTGGGCTTGCGCTACCGGATCCTGCCCTTCAAGGGGCTCTACCTCTACGGCTCCGAGCCCAGAGGAAGCCTGCGCACCAACATCTACCCAGTCCCCGACCTGCGGAACACCTTTTTGGGGGTCCACTTCACCGTTACCGTGGACGGCCAGGCCAAGATCGGCCCCACCGCCATCCCCGCCTTCTGGCGCGAGCAGTACGGCGGGCTCGAGGGTTTCGATCCCAGGGAGTTTTTCTCGATCCTGCGCGACGAGGCGATGTTGTTCTTGCGCAACGACTTCGGCTTGCGCGCCTTGGCCCTCGAGGAGATCCGCAAGTACTCGAAGCCTTATCTGGTCGCCCAGGCCGCCCAACTGCTGGAGGGGGTCAGGCCGGAGAACTACCCCACCTGGGGCCGCCCCGGGATCCGCGCCCAGCTATACGACCACGCCGCCAAGAAGCTGGTGATGGACTTCGTGCTCGAGGGCAACACCCAGGGCCTCCACATCCTGAACGCGATCTCCCCGGCCTGGACAGCCTCCATGCCCTTCGCCGAATACGCCGTGGACCAGGCCCAGGGGTGGATGGACGCAAAGGGGTCTGCGGCCTAGCGGAAGACCCCGGTGTGTCCCAGGGAGTACCGGCCCGGCTGGGGGTAGATGGCTAGCCCGTGCGGCCCTTTGCCCACCTGGATGCGGTGAACCAGGCCGCCCTTCTTTGGGTCGGTATCGAAGACATAGACCTCGCCGTGGTAGCGCCCAGCCAACCACAGTTGCTTCCCGTCCGCCGAGACCCCGCCCATATCCGGGCTGCCCCCGCCGGGGATCTTCCATTTGGCCACCAGGCGGCGGGTGGCGAACTCGAGCACGCTCACCGAACCCTCCCCCCGGTTGGAGATGTAGAGGTAGCGGGCATCGCGGCTAGGGTAAAGGCCGTGGGCTCCTTTCCCGGTGGGGATGAAGCCAATCCTCCGGAACTTCCCTGCGTCGATCAGGTGAACCCCCCCCGCCATCATGTCGGCCACGTAGAAGGTTTGGCCATCGGGCGAGAGTTTTACGTCCTGGGGCATTCCCCCCAGGCTGATCTTGGCGAGGAGCTGGCGAGCCGCCACATCGATTTTGAGGAGGTCTCCGCTGAACTCGCAGGCCGCCACCAGGCTACGCCCATCGGCGCTAAAGTCCAGGTGGTTGACCCCCTTGCAAGGCACGCTGAGCGAACTTTGGCGCTGCCAGGTGTGAGGGTCGAAAAAGTCCAATCGACGCTGGTACTCGGCCACCACGATGGCGGCCTTACCGTCCGGGGTAAAGTAGAGGTTATAGGGATCTTTGACCTTGATCCGCTCCCCCAGCGCACCGGTCTTGGGGTCAATGGGAATGAGGGTGTCGCCTACGTCGTTCACCACATAGAGGGTCTTCAGGTCGTAGGAGGGAACCACGTGCTGGGGTTCAGCGTCCACCGGATGCTCGGCGATGACCCTGAAGGTGGTGGGGTCGATCACGTAAAGCCGGTTGGTCTTCCCATCGGGCACATATACTCGCTGGGGGAAACCCTCAACGGCTGGCGAGAGCATCCCCGCCCGGGTAAAAGCGTAGACGTCTTGGGGGTCGTAGGGCGGCATTCCGGGGAGGCCGGAGGAGAGCTGAGGCTCCATGGACGAGACCACAGCCGCCGAAGGCTTATTCATCGAGGGTTCGGGGGAGGGATTTTTACAGCCTCCCAACATCAAGGCCATCCCCAGCCAGAGAAGCGTCACGCCACGCATCGAGCAACCTCCACCCCATTTTGCCCAGAGCGGGGTGATACCAAAATGAAGGACTCCGCTCCGGCTAGGCCCCCATCGAGGCGGGATTTTTCCCGCCCCTGGGGGCATCACCAGGCTACCACACCCCTATGGATCCGTCCCCGGGTTTTGGGCCGCCTAGACCAACCGGCTGCGCAGCCAAGAGGAGGCGAAGTCAATCAGGTTCACCACGATCACGATGGCGATGACCCCGATGATCATCTGGTCGTAGTTGCCCGCGTCCATGGCCCCCTTGATGAAGTAGCCGATCCCCCCCGCCCCCACCAGGCCCAGCACCACCGAGACCCGGAAGTTGATCTCGAAGCGGTAGAGGGTGTAGGAGACGAACAGCGGCAAGACCTGGGGCAAGATCGCCCAGCGCAGCACGTTGACCCCCGCCGCCCCGGTGGACTCGAGCGCCTCGATGGGCCCCTTGTCCACGTTCTCGATGGCCTCGGAGTAGAGCTTGCCCAGGTCGGCGACCGAGTGAATGGCCATGGCCAGCACCCCGGCAAAGGGCCCCAAGCCCACCGCCGCCACGAAGATCAGGGCCAGGATCAGGGTATCTACCCCGCGGTCGACGTTGTAGAAAGCCCGCATAAAGGCGAACACCCCGCGCATCAAAGCACTCCCTTGGGTGAGGTTGCGGGCCGCCAGGAAGCTCGAGGGAACCGCAAAAATCGCCGCCAGGAAGGTTCCTACCAGGGCGATCTCGATGGTCAGGGCCATCTCCGAGAGCACGCTTTGCAGGGGAAAGATGTTGGCGTCAGGATTGGCCAGGTTAGGCGGCCAGGCTTTGCTAAAAAACCCCACCAGGAAGGGCCAACCCTTGACTAGCTTTTGCAGTTGGAACTCGGTGGCCTCGAAGGCCGGGAGCAGGACCCCCACCACCCCGGCGAGGATCATCCCGGTGCGCAGGTCGCCCGCCTCTTGCAGGTTGGGGCGGGATAGCCCCATCAGGCCCGCGCCCAGCATCAACCCAGCCAGCACGAAGAGGGCCAGCGCCCCGTACTGGGTACGGGCCGGTTGCAACAGGCGATACCCGGCCTCGCTGGCTTCCTGAGGGATGCTCCCTTTGAGGTCAGCGAGCGAGGTGATGGGCTCCAGGGTGGGCTGCCCGATCTCCTTGAGGATGGCGTTTTTCTGCGGGATGGCCGCGTTGTAGTCCTCCACCAGCTTGCGCTCGGTCTCGGGAGCGGTGGGTGCGAGCAGCTTGTAATAGCCGGCCATCCGGGGCAGGTAGGTGTGGCCACCGCCATCCGAGTTCAACCAGAGGAAAACCAGCCCCCCCAGCACAGCCGCCGTCGCGTAGATGGGCAGGCGGAGCCGGGGGCGGCGGTGGGCCAGCAACGCCACCGCCGCGGCCAGCGCCAGGGCGGTGAGGCCCTCCATCAGCCCGCCCACCGGGGCCAGCCGGACCACCTGGGCGGGCTGGGCGTACCAGAGGAGGCCCACCAGGGCGATGCCCGCCCCCCCGATGACCCCGGCCCCAAAGGCCGGCGAGCCACCTCGAGCCGCCAGGTACAAAGCCCCCGCCGCCAGCAGCGGGACCAGGATCAAGAGGGGGAAGGTCGGAACCAGGGCGAGCAGGGTGGGGTCCACGGTCTCACGGCTCAAAAAGCCCAGCGAGCGGCTGAAAGGGAAGGCCGAAAAAGCCACCAAAATCCCCAGCGCCCCACCGACCACCAGGCGGCGCATCGAGCCCTTGGCCACCCCAAAGAGCACCGCCAGCGCCGCGCCGATGAGGAGATAGAGGAGGATGGTCGTCATAATAGCCCCCCGTAAAGAGGCCCGACACCCGTGACCGGGCCATGATTTTTCATCTTGCCTCTGGCGTTTAGCCCATTGCGTTTAGCCCTCGGTCTCACGCCAGCATCTCCTTGCGCTCGTAGATCTCGTCCACCAGTTCGTCGGTCAGGTCGGCTGGGGTGCCGTCGAAGACCAGCCGCCCGCGGCGGAAGGCGACGATCCGCCGGGCGTACTGGCGGGCTAGCTCGAGGGTGTGGATGTTGATCACCACCGTCACCCCGTCGGCCTCATTGAAGCGCCGCAGGGTGCGCATCACCTCTTCGGAGAGCACCGGGTCTAAGTTGGCGGCGGGCTCGTCGGCCAGCATCAGGGTGGGCTCCTGGGCCATGGCCCGAGCAATCGCTACCCGCTGCATCTGCCCACCCGAAAGCGAATCCACCCGGGCGGTCTCCTTGGCGCTCAGGTCCACCCGCGCGATCTGCTCGCGGGCGATCTGGTAGTCGCGCTCGGTATACAGCCCCAACAGCCCCCGCCAGGTCGGCAAGTAGCCGAGCCGCCCGTGCAGCACGTTATCCAGCACCGAGAGCCGGGTGACCAGGTTGAACTGTTGGAAGATAAACCCTACCGTGCGGCGGTATTTTTGCAGCTCGCGCTTGGGGAGCTTGGTGATGTCGGTCCCCCCGACCACCACCTGGCCCCGGTTGGGGATCAAGAGGCCGTTGAGGGTGCGCAAGAAGGTGCTCTTGCCCGCCCCCGACCGGCCGATGATCGCCACGAAGTCGCCCTTGGGGATGGAGAGGCTCACGCCGCCTAGGGCCTGGAAGGGCCCCCGGGCAGTTTGGAAGGTCTGCGATACGTTCTTGACCTCGATCATAAAAAACCCGCCGATCGCCAATTGCTCATAGCCTATCGCTAAACCGTGTGACCTGGGCAGGCTGGCCCCAGAAGTCAGCCCCTGGGGTTACCCAGGGGCTGCCCTCGGTTCGGCGATCTGCTCTACTGCCCGGCCACCTTGCGGGCTTCGCGCACCACATCGTAGTCGGAGTCCTTGGCGGGGATCATGTAGTCGATGCGATAGAGATTGAACAACAGCTTGTTGCCAGGGGTGCGGATGCGCTGGATGGCCGCAGCGATGCCCCGCGCCAGGTTAGGGTGCTTGGTGAGAAACTGCTTGGAGACGCTGAAGGTATCGCCGGGGATGGGCTTGGAGTAGAAGATGGCGGTGAGCTGGGCGGCCTCCTCGGGCTTGAGGAACTGGGTCCAGGCCCCCGACTTGTTCTTGTCGTCGTTGGCGAAGGTCGCCGCGGCGTCCACCGACCGGTTGAGCACCGCCAGCACCGCCGAGTCGTGCTTGCCGGCAAAGACCTGCTTGGAGAAGAGCTTGTCGGGGTCAAGCTTGGCCGCTACCAGGGCGGCGCGGGGGAAGACGTAGCCGGCCGCGGAGTTCTTGTCCACCCAGGCGATGGTCTTACCCTCGAGCTGTTGCACGCTCTTGATGCCGGAGTCCTTGCGCACGATGATGGCCGACCAGTAGTAGGGGCTGGTGCCGCGCACGCTCTTCAGCAGCACCTCGGCGCCCACGTCCTGGTGAGCGATCACGTAGCCGTCGGGGGGGAAGAAGGCGAAGTCCAGGTTTCCGCCGCGCATGGCCTCGATCAGGCCGCGGTACTCGGTGGGGATGAAGACTTCGACCTCCACGGTGCCCTTGAACTCCTTCTCGATATAGTCCGCGATGGCCTGGGCCGCCGGGCGGAGCTGGTCGGAGTTCTGGGTGGGGTTGAAGCCGATGCGCACCTTGAGCGGGGCCTGAGCAAACGCCAGCGAAAGTCCGAGTAGGGCCAACAACAGCAGCAAGAGTCGTTTCATACCGCAGGTCAGTCTACCTCAGGCCCGGGCAATGCAACAGGGGGGCCCTTCTAAAGGCTGCTATAGTTGACCCGACATGCGTGCTCTGATCTTCGACCTCGATGGCACTATCTTCGATAGCGAGACGGCCATCTTCCGGGCCTGGCAGCAGGTATACGCCGAGCAAGGGGCCCCGCTTACCCTCGAGACCTGGCTCCCGCTGATCGGCACCAGCGAGGTCGAGTTCGACCCCCTCGAGCACATCGAGCGCCTAGTGGGCCATCCGATCAGCCGCCCGCGGGTGCTCGAGCGGGCCAAGGCCCTCGAGCGCGAGTACGTGGGCGCCACCGACGCGCTGCCCGGGGTGCGCGAGTGGATCGCCCAGGCCCAGGCTGCCGGGCTCGGGCTGGCCGTGGCCTCGAGTTCAGGGCGGGAGTGGGTGGAGGGTCACCTACGGCGGCTGGGACTCCTGGAGTTTTTCCCCGTGCTGCGCACCCGCGACGACGTGGAGCGCACCAAACCCGACCCCGCCCTCTTCCTGCGGGCGGCGCAGGGGTTGGGGGTGGAGCCTGCCCAAGCCCTGGTGATCGAGGACTCCCCCCACGGGATCAAAGCCGCCAAGGCCGCTCTCATGCGGGTGGTGGCGGTCCCCAACCCCCTCACCCAACACGCTGATCTCTCGGGGGCCGACCTGGTGATCCCCAGCCTGGCTGAAGTTCCGCTGGCAGCCCTGCTCGAGCAGCTCCCTAGCGCTGGGGCTGGCTTTTTGGACGAGGTTGCGGGCCTCTAATCCTTCACCGTCGCCCGGCGCAGCCGGTCCATGATGGCCCGCCCCAGGCCCTCCTCGGGCACCGGCTCGGCGTAGAGGCGGGGCAGGCCGAGCCGGTCGAGCTGGTGCAGGGCCTCGAAGAGGTGGGCGGCGGCCTCGCGGAGGTTCCCGGTGGGCGAGAGCACCTTGACCACCTTGAAGCCCTTGGGCACGTCCCGAAAAGCCAGATACCCCGACTGCTTGCGGAGTTCTCTGGGAACGTCTTCGGGCCGGGCCACCTGGATGGGGGTGCGCGGGGCGTAGTGCTGGGGAAGCTGGCCGGGGACCAGGGGCCGGGTGCTCTCCCCCACCCGGAGTTCAACCTTACCCAATACCCCCTCGAGCTCCTCCAGCGGGATCGCCCCGTGGCGCAGCACCACGGGCTTTTCCGCCAGCAACAAGATGGTAGACTCCACCCCGTACCGCGTCGGCCCCCCGTCCAGGATCAGGTCCACCGCCTCCCCCAGCATCCGCTCAACGTGCTCGGCGCGGGTCGGGCTCAAGTAGCCGAAGGGGTTGGCGCTCGGCGCGGCGATGGGGGTCCCGGCCTCGCGGATCAGCTCGAGCGCCACCGGGTGTGCGGGCATCCGCACCGCCACGGTGGGAAGCCCCGAGGTGACGATCCTTGGCAGCGCCGGCCCCTTGGGAAGCACCAGGGTGAGCGGCCCCGGCCAGAACCGTTCGATCAGCCGCTCGGCCTGGGGCGGCACCTCCCGCACCACCCCCAGGAGCATCTCCCGATCGGCC
>PSML01000118.1:0-4646 GCA_040290145.1 Meiothermus sp.
TCACCCGCTGACGGTGCCCGGCCTGCAGGCCCTGTGGGTCGAGGTGAGGGTTATCCAGGGTCACGCGTCAGCGTACCTTGCAGCGGTAAGCGGCCTTGAGCTCACGGGGTTGGGTGAACAGCCGGGGTAGGCTCTCCCCCGGGGCCCGGAGCATAGCCACGGCCATGCGCTTGGCTCGTTCTACCCGCCGTGCGTCGCCTAGCTTGGCCACCGCGAAATGCAGGCTGGCCCATTGAATCGGATCCTCAGGATGTAGTTCCATCGTCTCGAACTATACGGGGTTGAGATGTGGGTAATGACAAGGCTTGAAAGACGTGGGCTTTGCAGCCCCCTACACCCCCTTTTTGTAATGGTCATTTCCGCGACGTAATCAGCGTAGCTGGTGATAGATTTGGGTGGATGAGCCCTGGATTTTCTCCCGACCTCGAGAAGCTACTCCGAGAGCGGTTCGGCCTTCAAGATTTCAAGCCCGGTCAGCGGGAGGCTGTCGAGGCTGCCTTGGCGGGCAGGCGGGTGCTGCTGGTGCAGCCGACCGGCTGGGGCAAGAGCCTGGTCTATCAGATGGTTGCCGCCGTGCGCGGGCTTACGGTGGTCTTCACCCCGCTGCGGGCCCTGATGCGCGACCAGGTGAAGAATGCCGGGCGCTATGGCCTGCGGGCCGCGCTGCTTAACTCCGACCAGAGCCCCGAGGAGCAAGAGGCGGCGCTGAGAGAGGCCGCAGAGGGTCGGCTCGAGCTGCTCTTCATCGCGCCGGAGCGGCTGGACAATGCGCTCTGGAAGGCGCACGTCCCCCAGCTTCCCATCCGGGCGGTGGTGGTGGACGAGGCCCACTGCGTCTCGGTCTGGGGGCACGACTTCCGCCCTGACTACCGCCGCATCGTCAACCTGGTTCGCCTGTTGCCTGCCGCCATCCCCGTACTGGCCGTCACTGCCACCGCTACCTCGAGGGTCGAGGCCGACATCCTGGCCCAGATAGGTGAGGCCACCGAGCTGCTGCGGGGGCCACTGGTGCGGCCCAACTTCGTGCTGCGGGTCGTGCGGGTGGCAGGCGAGTCCGGCAAGCTGGCCTGGCTGGCCCACCTGGTGCAGCAGTACGAGGGGACGGGCCTGGTCTATTGCGCCAGCCGGCCCATGACCGAGCTGGTTGCGGAGTACCTGAACTCGATTGGGATCAAGGCCGAGTATTACCACGCGGGGCGTGATGAGGAGCGTTTGCAACTCGAGCGGGCGCTGATGGAGAACCGCTACAAGGTCATCGCGGCCACCAACGCCCTGGGGATGGGGCTCGACAAGCCGGACCTGCGGTTCGTCATCCATACTGAGTTCCCGGCCTCGCCCCTGCACTACTACCAGGAGATCGGGCGAGCCGGGCGGGACGGGCAGCGGGCCGACCTGGTGCTGCTCTACGACCCCGCCGACCAGGCCATCCAACAGAGGTTCATTGACGGCAACAAGCCCGCCGCTGAGGCATACCGGCGGGTTTACGGACTGCTCATGCAAAAGTCGCTGCGCGAGCGGGAGATTCTCTTGGAAACAGGGCTGTCGCAGAGGGCTTGGCGAAACATTCGAAGCGACCTCGAAGATCAGAACGCCCTAATCCGGGACGAGGCCGGATTCTTCCGCGCGAGGCCAGGAGTCGAACTGGACTTTTCCCTACACGACCGTCTGCGCTCGGCCAAGCAGGAAGAGCTGGCGGCGATGCTCGAGTACGCCCAGACTGGCGAGTGCCGGATGGCCTTCCTGCGCCGCTACCTAGGCGATGCGGACGCCGAGCCCTGCGGCAAATGCGACAGCTGCGCGGGGGCGGACTCGAGCAGGCCTTCCGATACCCTGCTTCGGCAAGCACTGGAACTTGCCCGCAACCCTCGCCTACACATTTCAAACAAGTTTGCGAAACAACCCATCTACGCAGGGGGCTATGCGCTCGACTATTACATGGGCACCCGGACCGGAGCTGCGATTCACAGCGCCAAGTACGAAGGAGGCGGAACACTGCCGGACTGGCTGGTGGAGGCCTCGGCAGGGCTGATACGGCGCAGATATCCACTGGCCGAGCTTGACGGCCTTACCTTCGTGCCGCCCTCGAATAGCGGTGGCCTGGTCGAGGAGTTTGCAGCCAGACTCTCTGCAGCCTTGGGCCTACCTCTGCTGCGGGTGCTCTGCAAGGTTCGGCAGACCAGATCCCAGAAATCGTTCACCAACCGCATACAGAAATCCGCGAACCTAAAAGACGCCTTTGGAATCGCCCAGGGCCACAACCTCGCGGGCCTGACCCTGCTGGTGGTGGACGACGTGTGCGACTCTGGGGTAACCTTAGCCGAGACCGGCCGGGTGCTCAGGCGGGCTGGGGCCAAAACCCTGTACGCCTTTACGCTGGCGAAGACCCGCCATGCCGATGACCAATGAATAGCGACCTCCTCTACTGGATGCTCCTGGCCCACTCCGAATCGCTGAAGCCGGCGGAGCGGCTCGCCGTCCTCCGTGCGGCGAAGGGTCGGTTGGAGGATTACAGCCGCTCTGAGATGGCAGAGCTGCCCGAGGACTTGCGGCAGCGGCTGCGGGCCGTCTGGGACGAGGTGGCCCGCGAGGGCTTCCTGCTCGAGCGCCTCCGCAACCAGGATATCCGGGTGGTGGTCGGCTCCGACCCCCTCTACCCAGAGCGGCTCAAGAAGGCCCTCAAGACCGCCACGCCACTTGTGCTCTACGGTGTGGGGGAGGTCAGCCTGCTCAACGCCAAGCGCGCTGTGGCGATCGTCGGCTCGCGGGACGCCAACCCAAAGACGCTCGAGTTGACTCGGCGGGCCTCGAGGTACCTCGCCCGCGAGGGCTACGTTGTGGTATCGGGCTATGCAAAAGGTGTAGATCAGGCAGCCTTCGAGGGCACGCTGGGAAACGGCCAGTCCATCGCGGTGTTGCCCCAGGGAATACTCGACAAGTCGTCGCAAGGCGCAGTGCGAAAACACAGCGGCGCGGTGAACGCGGGCGATGTGCTGTTCGTGAGCGAATTGCACCCTCAGGCCGTCTGGCAAGCACGCTTCGCCATGATGCGCAACCGTATCGTCACAGCCTTGGCCGATGTCACCATCGTCGCCCAAACGGGCTTGAAGGAGACGGTCGTCGGAGGCAAGCGCAAGCAGAGCGGAACCTGGAATGCGGCAAAGACGGCCAAGGAACAGGGGAGAAGGGTCTTCGTGTTCGACCTCCCGCACGAGGGCAATCAGGCCCTGATCCGGGAGGGGTTGGGCGAAGCACTGCCCGTTACCGGTGACGACACCATGTTTCATTACCTCGAGGATGCCATCAGCGCTGGTCCCGCTGCACCTCGCTCACAGGAGGCACGAGAAATGGAGCCTTCCCACCCCAACCACCCCTCAAGAGATCCGGAAGAGGAGCGCTTCTGGCGCGAGCTCGAAGACCCCGTGAACCGGCCTAGACTCTTGGCGCTCATACGTTCCGTTCTGGAAGAGTTGTCCTTAGAGTCGGTCGATAAGGGTGTTGCTCAGAGAGCTAAGACTCAAAAGAAAACCAAGACCAGGGGAAACCAATCTCCCCTGATTCCCCCAGATCCATAAGTGGGCTCATTGTCCATCAGCGGCTCAAGGAAGGGTACCCGATCCTTGGGGGTAGAAGGTAGGCGCTGCATGTTTGCTATGTCGCAACCAAGAAGCGACCCGGTTGGGAACCCAGGCTCTGCTGCGCGGCGCGGATGCGCTGTATGCAGCGCGCCGGTGGCCTGCTGATCTCCTGGGATGCGGAGCTGATCGAGCGGGCCGGTGCCCAGGCCCCCACCGACTGGCTGGCCCAACCTACCTGACGGGCCGAGGTGTGTAGCGGTGGCCATGGCCAATCATGTGCGCTCCTTGCAGGCTCTGAACCGGGCGACCCTGGCCCGCCAGGGTCTGCTGAAACCGAAACCCGCAGGAGGTGCAGCGGTGCAGTTCCTCAATCCGCTCGAGGGGGACTTCTGACGGAGGCAGGGTGACGCGCCCCCTGGACAGGGCGCAGTCTCCCTTCCACTGTAGGCCCTGCTGGTCCAGCTATCCCTCAGCCACGCCCGCGCCCCTAGAGCCTGCTAAGAGACTGTTGTAAAACCCTTTCACACCCTAAAGGCGCTTCGTCAGCCAGCGAACCATAGCCAGATACCTAGATACGCCCAAGCAGCCTCACCTCAGGGTGGTGCTCGTAATCTACTCGTAAGCGCCGGTTCCGACCCAGCCAGGCCAAGGTGCACTCCACCACCCACCTTCGGCAACGGCCTAAACCCCAGACCCGCGCGGGAGGTCGTGGGGCATGGCGCGCCACCGGATGCCGTTTTTCAGGACCGTTGACGATCTCTTGCTGGCCCCCGGGTTTAGGGGCTCCAGGATGGCCCATTCTTGATCAGACGGGTCGCTGGGGTTACTCACCCTTCAAACACGGCAGACTTTTACAACAGCCTCTCAGAACGCCTTGCCGCCCTTACGGTTGCGGAAGACCTGGCTGGAGAGGGTTTTGCGGGTGCGCTCAGGCCAATGCTCGATCTGCTGGAGGATCTCCTCGAGCTCCTTGGCCTCCTCCGCCAGGCTGGCCCGGTATTCGGCCACCCTGGGGGCAGCGCGCTGGATGAACTCCCGGGCTTGCTCGAGGTCGCCCCGGAACAGGGCCTC
>PSML01000118.1:4830-6105 GCA_040290145.1 Meiothermus sp.
GCCCCCAGCCGCAGCAGCAGCTCGAGGGTGGTCCCGGCGACGAGGTTGGGCAGCACATAGGCGCCGGAGGGGTCTTGCTCGAGGTCGTTGAGCAGCCGCGCGGCGCCCCCGGGTGCCGGCGTCAGCCGCAGCCGCACCCGCGTGCCCAGCGTCCGGGCCAGGCCGGAGAGCTCCTGGACGAAGATGCGGGGCAGGTCGGCCGGGCTCTCGATGAAGTAGTAGTTGCCCTCCCCGGCGTCGGCCATGGCTGCCATCAGGTCCTCGTTGTAGTCGAGGCCGACCCCCAGGGTGCTGGTGCTCACGCCCCGCCGGGCCAGTTCCCGCACCTGCTCGGCAATGACCGTGGGGTTGGTCTCACCCTGGTTGGCCAGGCCGTCGGAGAGCAGCACCACCCGGTTGAGCCGCCCCGCCTCCTGGAAGGCCGCCACCTGGGTCGCGCCCTCCAGCCAGCCCGCGTGCAGCGCGGTGCTGCCCCCGGGGCGGATGCCGCGGATGCGCTCGGCGATGGCCGCGCGCTCCTTGGCGGGGGTGCTGGGCACCAGCACCTGCACGGCGTCATCGTAGGTCACCACCGCCACCCGGTCCTCGGCCAGCAGGTTGTTCACCGCGTAGGCCGCGGCCTCCTTGGCGTAGTCGAGCTTGTGGCCGCTCATGGAGCCGGAGCGGTCGAGGACCAGGGCCAGGTTGAGCAGCGGGCGGTCGGGCCGGACCTCCAGGTCGGGGGTGTGCACGCGCAGCAGTACCTCTACGGGCAGGGGGCGGGTTGCGCTCACCCCCGGCCGGAGGGGGATCAGCTCAACGCGGGGCAGGGGGCCGGGAACCGAGTTGGACTCACTTTTCATGGGTTTCCTCCTTATGGGGGTGGCGTGTGCGCGGTTTGAGGGCCTCGAGCCGTTGGCGCAGGCGGTGCATGAGCGCGTCGCCCTCGCCGGGGGTCTTGGGGAAGCGGAAGTCCTCGCGCACGTGGAGCTCCAGGCCGGGCGCGACCTCCAGGCGATGCCAGCGCATCGGTGGCTCCGGGGCCGTGGGCGCGGGGAGGGGCATCCGGTACTGCTCCCGCAGCCCGGCCAGGTA
Organism: Meiothermus sp.; assembly: GCA_040290145.1. Lineage (GTDB taxonomy): Bacteria > Deinococcota > Deinococci > Deinococcales > Thermaceae > Allomeiothermus. Next base: position 5,905 of record PSML01000118.1, read on the forward strand.
GCTCAGCGCGGGGGCGGTGGGGTTGGCGGTGAGGGCCACTCCGCCCTCCAGCATCGCCAGCAGCTCGGCGTCGCTCTTGCGGCGGGCCAGGTCGCCCAGGGCGCTCGACCCGTGGCCCTCAGCCATCAGGCGCCGCACCACCAGAAGCTGCAGCAGGTGCCGCGCCGAGTAGCGCACCTCCCGCCCGGCCCGCGCCGGCTC
>PSML01000119.1:0-5990 GCA_040290145.1 Meiothermus sp.
GCACCATGGGCTCGCTCAAGACCTTCCCCGGCATCGTCACGGCGGTGGTGGGGCGCTGCGAGTGCACCCTCGACCAGCGCGACTTAGACGCCGAGGTGCTGGCCCAGATGCTCGCCGAGGCCCGCCAGGCCAGCGAGCGCTTCGCCCGCGAGGAGGGCTGCACGGTGGAGTGGAGCCGCATCTGGAACATCGAGCCCATCCCCTTCCACCCGCAACTCATCGAGTTCTGCGACGAGGCCATCCGCGAGGTGGCGGGGGTGTCGCACCGCCTGCCCAGCGGCCCCCTGCACGACGCGGCGGAGGTGGCCCGCGCCGGCATCCCCACGGTGATGATGTTTGTCCAATCCCTGCACGGCATCAGCCACAACAAGATCGAGGACACCCAGGAGGAGCACCTCGAGCTCGCCGTGCGGGCCTTCGACAGGCTGGCCAGCAAGACCCTGCGCTGGATCCTCGAGCAGGGTTAAATGGTTTGCGGCGTTCGCCCCACCCCTCATTCCGTACCCCTCGCTGCGCTCCGCGAAAGAAACGTCTTGGCGAAAGGACGCCACGGCGTTTCCCCGCTTGATACCCGATTCGGCCCGGCCGAAGTTATTACGACGGCGCCACCCCTCGGAGGGGTGAGCTCTGGGATTGCCCAGGCCCAGGCTTCTGGTCAACGGGGCTTCATTTGAACATCAGGGTCCAGAGTTTATTGGCAGACTGAGGAGGGGGTAAACCATGGCCAGACGTTACGTGTTTGCGGCACTCCTGCTGGGCCTTCCGGTGGCAGCCCAAGGGGGGGGCAACCTCGAGATCAGGTGCGTTTTTCAGGGTGCGGCCCTGGAGGCGGCCCCCATCCTTCTCAACGGCACCCAAGTAGGGAGTTGCCCACAGGCCGTCCTGCCGATGCCCTCAGGCAAGAGCAAGATCAGCATCCGGGTGAACCAGGACGACGGCACCTTTCTTCAGTACGAGCGCAGTTTTCAAGATTCCATCCCCTCGCCCCTCGAGGCCGCGCTGGAGCGCTTCGATCCCAGGGTCACCTTGAGCCTCAGCACCAAAGCCCCTGGCATCTACGACAGCGCCATCGCCCCCGACAACCGCCTGCTGGCAGTGGGCGGGAGCGACGGCCTCCTGCGCCTGTGGGATTTGGGGGCGGCCAAGGAGTTGCGCGTGTTCAAGGGGCACACCAAGTACATCCGCTCGGTGGCCTATAGCCCCGACGGCAAGCGGATTGCTAGCGGCTCGGGGGACGCGACCGTGCGGCTGTGGGACGCGGCCAGCGGCAAAGAGCTCAGGAGCTTCAAGCTGGCCAAAAGCGTGTGGATGGTGGCCTTCGACACCTCGGGCAAGAACCTGCTGGTGATTCAGTTGGGCGGCGAGGCCCTGTTGCTGGACGCGGACAGCGGCAAAACCCTGAAGAAGTGGCAGACCTCGAGCTTCCTGTTCTCTACGGCCTTATCGCCCTCGGGACGCATCTTGGTGGTGGGGCGCTCCAACGGTGGGGTGGAGTTTTGGGATCTGGCCAACACCCGCTTGGTCAACCAGCTAGAACTCGGGGGGGGGCCGGTCTATGCGCTGGCCTTCAGCCCGGACAACCGCTTTTTGGCTGTGGGGCGGGGTAGCGGTGAGGTGCGGATCTACGACCTGCTGGCACCCGGCGCAGACCAGGTGGTGGCCACCCTGGTGGGGCATACCGACGCGGTGAGCAGCCTGGCCTTTAGCCCCGACGGTAGATGGCTGGCCTCTGGCAGCGCCGACCGCACCGTGCGGCTTTGGGAGCTGGTCCCGGGCGAGGCCCCCCGGCTCGACCGGGTATGGGTGGGCCACACCGCTACCCTCAACAGCGTGTACTTCCGCAAGAACCTGCTCTACACCGCGAGCAATTCCGGCAACATCCTGATCTGGGCGTTGCCCCGCTAGGGTAGGGCTTACTGACCGGCCTCTACCGCCGCGGCCTGGGCCGCCCAGCGCTCGGCGTCAGCGGGGTCGTTGCGCTGCTTGGCGTAAAAAGCCAGTGCCCGTGCCGCCTGGGCCGCTGCTGCCCGCGCGGCGCTATCCCAGTTGCCCCCCTTGCTGCGGTAGTCGCTCCAGGCATTCCAGGCCCGGATCGAGAACTTGGTCTCGCCGTACAGCTCAGCCAACAGACGCAGGGCCTGGAGGTTGTTGGGCTCTTTGGCCACCAGCGCTTCGGCCTTCTGCACGGCGGCCTTCCAGGGAGCCAGGTCGTAGAAGCCATTGGGGTAGGCCTTGCGCGCCTCTTCTCTGGCCTGCTGCACCTCCTGCAGGGTCTGTGCTGAGCCGAGGCTGAGCACCCCCAGGGCCACCAATACCGCCAAGCGAACTCGGAATTTTTTCATCTTTCGCCTCCTATAGCCTTTGGGAGACGCTGCTCCCGCGAGAATTGTACTATGGGGTTAACCCTCCGGTGTGGTGTTCATAACGCCCAGGCCGGGTGCCGGCTGGATCGGCTGGCGGTAAACTACGGAGGCCACCCATGGTTGTATGAGCCTGCCCACCCTGCGCCAGATCCTCGAGCTTCCGGCTTTTGAGGGGGCCGAGCTGCTCTGCGGTCACTCCCGGCTGGACCAGGTCATCACCTGGGTCCACGTCTCGGAGGTGATGGATGTGGGGCGGTTTTTGTCGGGGGGTGAGCTGATCCTGAGCACGGGCCTCGAGCTCGCCCGGGCCACCCCCGAGGCCCGGGTCGCCTACCTGCGCGCGCTGGCCCAGGCCGGGGCCCACGGGCTGGCCCTGGAGCTCGTCCAATGGATGCAGGAGGTGCCCGCCGAGCTCTTGGGGACGGCGCGGCTGCTGGAGTTTCCCATCCTGGCCTTCCGCTCGGAGGTGCGCTTTGCCGATCTCACCCGTGCGGCCCACGAGCGCATCCTACGGCCCCACGCAGCCCATGAGGAGGAGCCTCCGCTCGAGTCCTTGCTGGAAGCCCTCATCGAGACCGGGCGGGGCCAGAGCTTCCTCCAACGCCAGCTCGGGCCGGTCCTCTCCCTGCCCAGCCGCCCGCGCTCGACGCTGCTCTTTACGCTCGAGGCCCTGCTGGCCTCGCAGTTCAACATCGCCGAGACCGCCCGCCGGCTGGGGGTGCGGCGGCAGAGCGTCTACTACCGCCTCGAGCAGCTAAAGGGCATGCTCGGCGACCTCGACAGCACCGAACGCCGGCTGGGGCTGTGGGTGGCGCTCGAGCTGTTCAAGCGGTCGGGGTAGCGTAAAATAAACCCATGAGCAAGGAGCAGGTGCTCGAGCAGGCCCTGGGCTTGGACTACAAAGACCGTGCTGACCTGGCCCGGCGGCTGCTTGACAGCTTGGAAGACCTCAGCCCCGAGGAGTACGAGCAGGCTTGGCTCGAGGTGGTGGTCCGCCGGGCAGAAGAACTTCGCAGCGGCAGGGCGAAGGGAATTCCGGTCGAGGAAGTCTTGCGTGATGTCGAGTCACGGCTCGGCTGAGGTTTTTCATCCTGAGGCTCGGCTCGAGTTCATCCAAGCCTGCGAACACTACCGGAACCTTTCGCCGGAACTGGGACAGAAGTTCGTCGCCACTTTCCGGGAGGTTCTGGCGGGCATTGGCCGGTTTCCCGAAGCCGCGCCCGAGATCCATCCTATGGGGATTCGGCGCGCGCAGATGAAGAAGTTTCCCTACAACGTGGTGTATCTGCTCGACCCCGATGCGGTATTCATCATCGCGGTGGCCCACCAAAGCCGCCATCCCGATTACTGGCTTCGCCGGCTGGTTGAGCCAGGCCGGGAGTAGAAAGCTCAGCTTCGGCCGGTGACCGACTTCCACTTCACAAGCCCTGCGAGGCCGCCCGCCGGCTGGGGCTCGAGCATAGCCTTATGCCTCTTGACACCTTGTCCATTGCGTCCCCTCGCCCCCCGGGGCTACCATTGGGAGAGCAAAGGCACAGGAGGTCCTTATGGAACGCCCCTCGTCGGAAGTCATCCAGGAGAACCGCGACTACACCCTCTTCTCCTGGTCGGTGCAGAGCACCTCGAACCCCATCCACATGACGCACGCCCAGGGGGTGTGGTTCTGGGACGGCGACGGCAACAAGTGGCTGGACTTCAGCTCGCAGCTCATCAACATCAACGTGGGGCACCAGCACCCCAAGGTGCTCGAGGCCATCAAGCGCCAGGTGGACGAGCTCTGCTTCGCCGGGCCCTCCTTCGCCACCGAGCCGCGCGGGAGGCTGGGCAAGAAGCTGGCCGAGGTCACCGGGCTGGCCAAGAGCTTCTTCACCCTGGGCGGTTCGGAAGCCAACGAGAACGCCATGAAGATGGCCCGCCTCTACACCGGGCGCGACAAGATCATCACCCGTTACCGCTCCTACCACGGCGCGACCATGGGCTCCATGACCGCCTCCGGCGACCCCCGCCGCTGGCCGGTGGAGCCGGGCATCCCCGGCATCGTGCGGGTCTTCGACCCCTACTGCTACCGCTGCCCCTTCGGCAAGACCCCCGACTCCTGCCGCCGCGAGTGCGTGAGCCACATCGAAGAGGTCATCCAGATGGAGGGCCCGCACACCATCGCGGCCATCCTGGTGGAGGGCATCACCGGCTCCAACGGCCTCCTGGTCCCCCCCGACGACTACTACCCCAAGCTGCGGGCGCTGTGCGACAAGTACGGCATCCTGCTGATCACCGACGAGGTGATGTCGGGCTTCGGGCGCACCGGCAAGTGGCTCTCCACCCAGCACTACGGGGTCAAGCCGGACATCGTGACCTGCGCCAAGGGCCTGACCAGCGGCTACATGCCTTTGGGCGCGGTGATCGTGAGCCAGAAAATCGCCGACTACTTCGAGCAGAACATGCTCTGGGGCGGCCTGACCTACTCCGGCCACCCGGTCTCCTGCGCCGCCGCCGTCGCCAACCTCTCGGTCTACGAGGAGGAAGGGCTCTTCGAGAACACCGAGGTGCAGGGGCGCTACTTAGCCGAGCGCCTCGAGGCCATGCGGCGCAAGTACGCCTGCGTGGGCGACGTGCGCTACAAGGGGCTTTTTAGCGTGCTCGAGCTGGTGCGCGACAAGGCCACCAAGGAGCCCCTGGCCCCTTTCAACGGGACTTCCCCCGAGATGCAAAAGCTGGCGGGGCACCTCAAGTCCAAGCACGTCTACGCCTTCAGTCGCTTCAACATGCTGTGGGTCTGCCCGCCCCTGGTGATCAACCGGGAGGAGCTCGAGTACGGCCTCGGCGTCATCGAGGAGGGCCTGGCGCTGGTGGACCAGATGCTCGGGGTGGCGGTGGCGGCAGACTAAGTCGCGGATAGCAAAAAAAGCCCTTCGAAGGAGGCTATATGGCAATCCGGGAACCTGAGGTCGGCATCAAGCGGGTGTCGCACTGGATCGGCGGGAAGGTCGTGGCGGGCAACTCCGGGCGCAGCGGGGTGGTGTGGAACCCGGCCACCGGGGCTCAGCAGGCCGCGGTAGACTTCGCCAGCGTGGCGGAGGTGGACCACGCCGTCGCCGTCGCCAAGGAGGCCTTCAAGAGCTGGCGCCAGACCCCCCTCTCGCGGCGGGCCGAGATCATGTTCAAGTTCCGCGAGCTCATCGACGCCAACCGCCGTAAGATCGCCGAGCTGATCACCCTCGAGCACGGCAAGACCCTCCCCGACGCCCTGGGCGAGGTGGCCCGCGGCCTGGAGAACGTCGAGTTCGCCTGCGGCATCCCCAACCTGCTCAAGGGCGGCTACTCCGAGCAGGTCAGCCGCGGGGTGGATGTGTACCAGATCCGCCAGCCCCTGGGCGTGGTGGCGGGCATCACCCCCTTCAACTTCCCCGCGATGGTGCCGATGTGGATGTTCGCCAACGCCATCGCCTGCGGCAACACCTTCGTGCTCAAGCCCTCCGAGAAGGACCCCTCGGCCAGCATGTACCTGGCCGAACTCCTCCAGGAAGCCGGGCTCCCCGACGGGGTGTTCAACGTGGTGCAGGGGGACAAGGTGGCGGTGGACCGGCTCCTGGAGCACCCCGAGGTCCGGGCGGTGAGCTTCGTGGGCTC
>PSML01000120.1:0-5836 GCA_040290145.1 Meiothermus sp.
CTCGTGTGGTAAAACGAGCCGGGTCTTTTTTTGTAGGGACCGCCCGTGGGAGCCCAGCCAGGAGAAACCATGAATGTCTACCTACCCGATGGACGCGAACTAAACCTACCGGATGGCGCGACGGCCGCCGATGCCGCCCGCATGATCGGGCCTGGGCTGGCCAAGGCCGCCGTCGGTGCCCTTGCCGATGGTGAGCTTTACGACCTGATGAAACCCCTGCCCAGCGGGGCCAAGCTCAAGATCCTGACCGAGAAAGACCCCGAGTTCGCTCAGCTTTTCCGCCATACCCTGGCCCACGTGCTGGCCCAGGCGGTGCGGGAGTTCTTCGCCGCCAAAGGCTTCGACCCCGATGCGGTGAAACTGGCCATCGGGCCGGTGATCGAGAATGGCTTCTACTATGACATTGACGCACCGGAGCCTTTGGGCGAGGCTGACCTACCGGAGATCGAGCAACGGATGCACCGGATCGTGAAGGAGAACCTCGAGCTTCGCCGCTTCGTGCTGCCGCGCGAGGAGGCCCTCCGGCGCTTCGAGGGCAAAGACCCCTACAAGACCGAGCTGATCCAAGACCTCCCAGAAGGGGTGGAGATCAGCTTTTACGCCCAGGGCGAAGGAGCCCACGGCTTCACCGACCTCTGCCGCGGGCCCCACGTCCCCAGCACGGGCCGCATCCCGCCCCACTTCAAGCTCACCCATATCGCCGGGGCCTACTGGCGCGGCGACTCCAGCCGCCCCATGCTCCAGCGGGTCTACGGCATCGCCTTCCGCAGCAAGGAAGAGCTCGACGATTACCTGTGGCGGCAGGAGGAGGCCAAAAGGCGCGACCACCGCAAGCTCGGGGCCGAGCTCGACCTCTTCACCATCAGCGAGGAGGTGGGCAAGGGCCTGCCCTTGTGGCTACCCAAGGGGGCCTTCATCCGGCGTCAGCTCGAGCAGTACATGTACGAAAAGGAGCAGGAGCACGGCTACGACTACGTGATCACCCCGCACATCGCCAACGCCAAGCTCTACTACACCTCCGGGCACCTCCCCTACTACAAAGACGACATGTACGCCCCCATCGAGATCGAGGGCGAGGAGTACTACCTCAAGCCGATGAACTGCCCGCACCACCACATGATCTACAAGGCCCGGCTCAAGAGCTACCGCGACCTGCCCCTGCGCCTGGCCGAGTTCGGCACGGTCTACCGCTTCGAGCTCTCGGGCACGCTCTCGGGGCTGGCCCGGGTGCGGGGCTTCACCCAGAACGACGCCCACATCTACTGCTCGAAGGCCCAGGTCAAGGACGAGTTCATCCGGGTGATCGGGCTTTTCGACGAGGTCTACCGGGACTTCGGCATCCGCGACTACTGGTTCCGCCTCTCCCTCCCCGACTTCGAGAACAACCCCGAGAAGTTCGGCCAGCCCGGCCCCCACTGGGACGAGGCCATCGCGGCCATCCGCTCGGCCTTGGAAGAGACCGGCGCGCAGTACGTGGAGGGCATCGGCGAGGCCACCTTCTACGGCCCCAAGCTCGACGTGCAGCTGCGCACGGTGCTGGGCAAGGAGGAGTCCATCGCCACCAACCAGCTCGACTTCATCAGCGCTCAACGCTTCGGCCTGGAGTTCACCAACGAGCGGGGCGAGAAGGAGGTGCCGGTGATCATCCACCGGGCCATCATGGGCTCCTTCGACCGGTTCTTCGCCTTCTACTTAGAGCACACCGCGGGGGACTTCCCCCTGTGGCTCTCCCCGGTGCAGGCCGTGATCGTCCCCATCGCCGACCGGCACCTGGAGTACGCCCAAGAGATCGCCCGGCAGATGAAGGCCGCCAAGCTGCGCGTCGAGATCGACGACCGCAGCGAGCGCATGAACGCCAAGATCCGCGACGCCGAACTCCAGAAGATCCCGCTGATCCTGGTGGTGGGCGACAAGGAACAGGAAGGGGGCACGGTGAACGCGCGCCTTCGGCAGGTGAAGGAGCAGCGCACCCTGAAGGTCGAGGAGTTGATCCGGGAGATGCAGGAGCGGGTGCGGGAAAGGAAATAGGGCCTCGAGCCCAACCGCCGGGAACGGGCAGATCCGACTGGCCTTTGGGTCAGGCAGCCTGGAGAAAGCCCGGACATATGGCCGGCCCGATCCCAATGGTACGGTGGCTTGAGCCGATGGACATTCACACGCGCCGCGAAATCGCCAAAATCGCCATTCCGGTGGGCCTCGAGTCGAGCTTTCAACTGGGGCTGGGCTTCGTCAACCAAGTGATCGTGGGCACGCTCGGCACGGCCACCATCGCCGCGGTGGGGCTCGCCAACAACGTCTTGTTTATCGGGATTCTCTGCCTCAACACGCTGGGAGCGGGCTGCGCCATCCTGGCCTCGCGGGCCCGGGGGCGGGGGGACGAGGCGGCGGTCTCGCGTATCTCCACGCTCTCGCTGGGCTTTGCCGTCACGCTGGCGGTTTCGTTGGCGCTGCCCCTGGCCTGGTCGGCTCGAGCTTTCCTGGATGGGGTGGGGGCTAGCCAGGAGGTGGCCCGGATCGGTGGGCCTTACCTGAGCCTGATCGCGCTTAGCCTGCCGCTCACCGTGCTGAGCGTGGTCTCGAGCGCGGTGTTCCGCACCCTGGGGCACGCCCGGCTGCCGATGGCGGTGACCATGACCGCCCTAACCCTCACCCCCATCCTGTCGTGGCTCCTGGCCATCCCGCTCGAGATGGGCGCGGTGGGCGCGGCCTGGGCCTCGCTCATCACCCAGTTTTTGCGGGCCGGGGTGCTGGTGGGGCTGCTGTTTTCCAGCCGCTGGGGCATCGCCTGGAGCTGGCCCAACTGGGGCCAAGCCAAGGCCATCCTGGGCCAGATGATCCCCTTGGTGCTGCCGCTTTTCATCACCGAGATGGTGTTCAGCAGCGGCTCTTTCCTCTTTGCCCTGCTCTTCGAGCGCCTCGGCACCGAGGCGCTGGCCGCCTTTCAGATCGCGACCACCCTCGAGGGGGTCTTTATCACCGCGGCCATCGGCCTCAACAGCGCCGCAACCATCCTGGTCGCCCGTCAGATCGGCCAGGCCAACCCCGAAGGCATCTGGCGGGTCTCGGGGAGCCTCGGGCGGCTGGGGCTGCTGACCGCCGCCGGGCTGGGCTTGCTCTTCGGGCTCAGCGGCTTCTTGCTGCCGGCCCTCTACCCCCACACCACCCCCCAGGTCCAGCACTGGGGCTTCTGGGCCATCGTGCTCAACGCCCTCTTCCAGCCGGTGAAGGTCTGCAACATGATCTTCTTCGGGGTGCTCTCGAGCGGCGGCGACACCCGGTACTTGCTCCTCTCGGATGTGATCACGGTCTTCGTAGTGGGGCTCCCGCTGGCTTACTCCCTGGCCTTCCCGCTGGGCCTGGGCCTGTGGGGCATCTTCCTGGGCCGCCTGCTGGGCGAGGAGATGGTGCGGATCGGCATGTTCTGGTGGCGCTACCGGAGCGGGCGCTGGTTTAGGCTGGACGGAAGCCCGGGGCCAACGGCGGCGAATTAGGCGTTGACATCCTCCCACGCCCCGCTCATGAGCGTGGGATTCCCCGCGTCACCGCTGGGATTTCCTGCTTCACGGGCTCGGCCCATGCCGACACCTCCACAGGCTCACCGGGCGTGTCCCGCCCTGTATTGGGTTGCTTGAAGGCGAAGCGCTTGATGTTGTTGGCCGCCAGCACGTCGCGGTCGTGCTGTCTGCCGCATTCCGGGCAGTCCCACTCCCGGTCGGAGAGGGTCAGGCCGTGGTTGTAGTAGCCGCAGTAGCACAGCCGGGACGAAGGCTCGAAGCACCCGATGGTGCGCAGGTGTTTGCCGTTCCACTCGGCCTTGTACCGCAGCATCTCCCCGAACATGGCCCACCCGCTCTGCCCGATGTGCCGCGCCAGCCTGCCGTTTTTCATCATGCCCTTGGTGTTGAGGCTTTCGAGGCAGAGGGTGTCGAAGCGGCGCACCAAGTCGGTGCTGAGCTTGTGCAGGAAGTCGGCTCTGGCGTTGGCTACACGCTCGTGCAGCAGGGCCACCTTGAGCCTGGCCTTGCGGCGGTTGGCGCTACCCTCCTGCTTGCGGCTGAGCCGCCGTTGCAGCACCCTCAAGCGCCCCATGTGTTTCTCCAGGTGTTTGGGGTGCTCCACCTTCTCCCCCGTGCTCAGCACCGCGAAGTGCTTGAGTCCGAGGTCCACCCCCACCGCGTTCTCCTCCACATCGGGCTGGACGGAGGGTTGGTTCTCCTCCTCCACCAGCACCGAGGCGAAGTATTTCCCGGTGGGGGTCTTGCTCACCGTCACCGTTTTGACCTTGCCCTCGAAGCTGCGGCTGTACACGGCTTTCACCGCGCCCACCTTGGGCAGCACCAGCACCCCCGCCGCCAACTCCACCTTGACCCCTTGGGGAAAGGTGGCCGACTGCCTCCCGTGCTTGCGCCGGAAGCGGGGGTAGCCCTTCTTCTCCCGGAAGAACCGGGTGAAGGCTTTGTCCAGGTGGATCAGGGCCTGTTGAAGAGGCTGGGAGGCCACCTCAGCAAGCCAGGGCCGTTCCTTTTTCAAGGCGGTGAGCCGTTTGTCCAGCTCGAAGCGCGACAGCCCTTTCTTGCTCTGCTGATACGCCCTGGACTTCTGCTCCAAGGCCCAGTTGTACACGTACCTGGCGCACCCGAACTGCTTAGCCAGAAACTCGGCCTGGGCGGGGGTCGGGTACAGTCGGTATTTGTACGCCCTGAGCCTCACGTTTATAGAGTACCCCATGGTCTCTATAAAGAGAATCTGAAGGGGTGGGCTTTCTGCGCACGGGGGCGGTAAACTGGCCCATATGCGGGCCCGCTCCACCCTGTTCACCCTCTACATGGAGTACCTCTACCCCGGCAACCGGGCCTGGGTGGGCGACCTGATCCGCTGGATGGAAGCTTTGGGCTTCTCCGAGCCGGCGGTGCGGGCCGCGGTCTCGCGCAGCGTCAAGAGCGGCTGGATCATCCCCCAGCGGGACGGGCGCAAAGCCTATTACCGGCTCTCCGAGCGGGTGGCCTGGCAGGTCGAACAGGTGCGCTCGCGCCTGTACCAGAACGTGGGCCAGTGGGACGGGGAGTGGCGCATCCTGATCTACGCCGTGCCGGAGGCCAAACGCACCATGCGCGACCGCTTCCGCAACGAGCTGGTGCTGCTGGGCTTCGGCACCCCCGCGCCGGGGGTGTGGGTCAGCCCCACCGCCAGCCTCGAGGCCGCCCAGGATCTGGTGCGGTTTTACGGGCTGGGCGGTTACGTGGAGCTATTCCAGGCCCAGCGCTTTACGCTGGGCAACCCGCTCGAGCTAGTCCGCAAAGCCTATAACCTGGAGGCCGCCCAGCAACGCTACCGCGAGTTCATGCGGGTGCACCCTTTCGCGCCCAAGACCCCCAAAGACGCCTTTGTGCGGCTCACCCGGATGGTGCACGAGGCCAGAAAGCTCCTCTTCCTAGACCCCGGCTTGCCCGCCGAACTCACCCCGCCGGGCTTCCTGGGACCCGAGGCGCACCGGCGCTTCCTCGAGCTTCGCACCCACTTCAGCCAGAAGGCCAGGCCGATGCTCGAGGGCGAGACCGTGGCCGCGGATTGAGCGGTCGGCTGACTCAGGGCCTTGCCCACCCCGATCCCCCCATCCAGGCCTCACCCCGCTACGCGGGAAGCATCTCCACCCAGGATAGCTCGGGGGCGGGGATCAGGGCTGGAGGCGTGGTTTCGCCGATGCGCCCCTCTCCCTGAGCGGTGTGCGGGGTGGGGTACGTAGCCAGGGGCGGACGCCCATGTGACATCCTCCCCCGAATGAATTCGGGGGCATCCTTGTTCAGGATGCACGCGGGGCTTTATCCCCGCGCTCCGG
>PSML01000010.1:0-42784 GCA_040290145.1 Meiothermus sp.
GATTGGCCCCTATGGAGTATCTGGCTAGACTGAAGGAAGGTGGTTCCCAGTCCAGAATGTATTGACCAATTACACGCTGCTGCCGATCCGCGGTAATCTTGGGGGCATGGACGCATTCGCAGCGTTTGAACGCCACCTCAACCCCGGCCTGGCCGGGCTGCTGCGCTTCACCGGGCTGGACCGCATCGAGTCCCACGCCGAGGGCGTATACGTCTGGGACACCGAGGGCAAGCGCTACCTGGACTTTTTGGGGCTTTACGGAGCCCTCTCTTTGGGGCATCGGCACCCCAGGGTCGTAGAAGCGGTCCGGCGCCAGCTCGACCGGATGCCGATGTCGGTGCGGGTCTTGGTCTCGGAGCCCACCGCCCGGCTGGCCGAGAAGCTGGCCGAGATCACCCCCGGTCCGCTCTCCATCAGCTTTTTTGGCAACTCCGGGGCCGAGGCGGTAGAGGCCGCCCTCAAGTTCGCCCGGATGCTCACCGGCAAGACCGATTTCATCACCACCCAAGGCGCCTACCACGGCAAGACCCTGGGGGCCCTCTCGGTCACGCCCAAGCCGCACTACCAAGACCCGGTGCGCCCCTTGGTCCCCGGCGTGACGGTGGTGCCCTTCGGGGACTCCGAAGCGATGGCCCGTGCGATCACCCCCGACACCGCGGCCATCATCCTCGAGCCCATCCAGGGCGAGGGCGGCATCCGGGTGCCGATGCAGGGCTACTTGTGCGAGGTGCAGGCCCTCGCCCGCAAGCACGGCGTCCTGCTCATCGCCGACGAGGTGCAGACCGGCCTAGGCCGCACCGGGAAGATGTGGGCGGTGGAGTGGGAGGGGGTCGAGCCGGATATCCTCACCAGCGCCAAGGCCTTAGGCGGCGGGGTGATGCCCATCTCCGCTACCGTCATGGGCCCGGAGATCGCCGAGATCTACAAAAAAGAGCCGCTCATCCACTCCACCACCCTCGGCGGAAACCCCCTCGCGGCGGCGGCGGCCCTGGCCGCCATCGAGGTCACCCAGGAGCTCAACCTACCCCAGCGGGCCCAGGAGATGGGCCAGTACCTGATGTCCAAGCTCGCCGGGCTGCACTCGGCCTACCCCCAGTTGGTGGAGGAGGTGCGGGGGCGGGGGCTGATGGTGGGCCTCGAGTTCACCGACGCGGACATCGGGGCCTTGGTCGTCTCGGAACTGGCCACCCGCGGCGTGCTCACCGCCTTCGGGCTCAACAACCCCAAGGTGGTGCGGCTGGAGCCCCCGCTGATCGTGGAGAAAGGGCACATCGACACCTGCGTGGAGGCGCTCGAGCAGAGCCTGGAGGCCACCCAGGTGACGCTCGAGGGCGTTCTCTGATTGGAGCCCTGAACAAAACATCGTGGGCTGAACGGCCCATACCCCGTTCCAAAGCCCAGGCTCTCGGGTATAGATCCTTCGGCAGCCGCCGAGCCGTGCAGGGAAATGAGACCTCAGACCTAGACAGATTCGTCCCGATCTAGGAGCATGGGATTGAGTTACGGATTGGGCGGCTCGAGCCAGCCCCCCGTGCCCACAGCAGAGATGGGAGTTGTCTTCGCTGACCTTGGAGTTGAATGACCGAACGGATCCTCGAGTATTTTCGTGAGAACCCAACCAGGACCTACAGCCTGCGCGAGGTGCAGCGGACGCTCCGCTCAGACCGCCAGGAGACCAAAGCGGCGCTGGCCCTACTGGTAGAGGAGGGCCGGCTGCTCGAGCCCCGCCGGGGGCTCTACGCCCTACCGGAGTCCAAGCCCGCGGCCCACAAGCGCGGGAGCGAGGGCTTGGTGGGCCGACTCCAGGTGCACCCGGCGGGGTTCGGCTTCGTCATCCCCGACCAGGCCGGCCCCGACCTCTACATCCCCAAGGAGTTCTTGGGTGGGGCCTGGCACGGCGACCGGGTGCGGGCCTACCCCCAGCCGCCCGGCAGGGACCGCCGTCCTTGGGGCAAGGTGGCCCAGGTCTTGGGGCGCGCCCGCCATAAGCTCACCGGCCGGCTCGAGTTCCGCCGCGGCTACGCCTGGGTGCTGCCCGATGATCCCCGGCTTCCCGGCAAGATCAAGCTCGAGCCCGAGGGGCTGGCGGGGATCGAGCAGGGTTCGCGGATCGCGGTGGAGCTGTGCTACCCCGAAAGGGGAGAGGTCTACGGGCGCTTCCTCGAGTACTTGGGTAGCGCCGACGACCCCGCCAGCGAGACCCACGCGGTGATCGTCAACCATGACCTCAAGGCGGTCTTCGACCCACAGGCCCTCGAGGAGGCCGAGGCCATCCCGGATCGGATCCCGCCCGAGGAGATCGCCCGCCGCACCGACTTCCGACACCTCGAGGTCTTCACCATTGATGGGGCCGACGCCAAGGACTTCGATGACGCCATCCACGTGGAGCGGCTCGAAGGGAAGGGCTACCGCATCGGGGTGCACGTGGCGGATGTGGCCCACTACGTCCGGGAAGGAAGCGCCCTGGACAAGGAAGCCTACGAGCGGGGGACCAGCGTCTACCTGCCGGGGCGGGTGCTGCCGATGCTCCCGGAAAAGCTCTCCAACGGGGTCTGTTCGCTGGTGCCGGGCCAGGACCGCCTGGTGCTATCGGTGTTGGTGGAGGTGGCCGACGACGGGCGGGTGCTCAAGCACAGCTTCCGCGAGGGGGTCATCCGTTCCAAGGCCCGCCTGACCTACACCCAGGTGCAGGGTTTTGCCGATGGGAAGGGGATGCCCGAGGAGTTCAAGTGGCTCGAGCCCGATCTGGCCCTACTTCTGGAGCTCACCCGCAAGCTCAAGGCCGAACGGGTCGCCAAGGGGGCGCTCGATTTCCAGTTCACCGAGGTCAAGGTGGACATCGGGGAGGCCGGGGAGATCCACCTGATCCCCCAGACCGAGCCCGACGCCCGCAGCCTGATCGAAGAGCTCATGTTGCTGGCCAACCGGATCGTGGCCAAATACCTCTCGGACAAGGGGCTGCCGGCCCTCTACCGGGTGCACGAAGACCCCACCGAGATGGCCTACGCCAAGCTGGTCGGGCAGCTTTCCAAGCTCGGGTACGAGTTGCCGGTGAAACCGTCGCTGCCCAGCCCCCAGGCCATGCAGGCCATCCTCGAGCAGGCCCAAGGCAAACCCGAGGCCCCCGTGGTCTCGACGCTCCTGCTGCGCTCCCTCAAGCTGGCCCGCTACGCCCACGAGAACCTCGGGCACTTCGGCCTGGCCGCCGAGCACTACCTGCACTTCACCAGCCCGATCCGCCGCTACCCCGACCTGGTCGTGCACCGGGTGCTCAAAACCCTGCTCAAACGGCGGCTTACCGAGGAGAAAATCGAGCGCTGGCGGGAGGTCTTCCCCCGCATGGCGGAGCACACCTCGAGCCGCGAACGGGCTGCCGAGGCCGCCGAGCGCGACCTCAGCAAGTACTACCAGTGCCGCTGGGCCGAACTCCACAAGGGCCAGCCGTTGGGCGGGGTGGTCTCGGGGGTGACCGGCTTCGGGGTGTTTGTCGCGCTGGAGAACGGCGTGGAGGGGATGGTGCGGCTGTCGAGCCTCCTCGACGACCACTACGAGTACGTAGAGGACACCCTCTCGCTGGTCGGCACCCGCACCAAGCGCCGCATCCGCATCGGCGACCGGCTCGAGGTGGTCCTTCGGAGCGTGGACCTGCCGACCCGGCAGATCGAGCTGGTTCCCGCCGAGTTCGCCCGTCTACGCCCAGCAAGAACCGAAAAACCCCAGGCTGCTCGTGAAGAACCTGCCCCGCGAAAAGGGGGCAGAGCAAAGGAGAAGAACGTGGAAGGTACCAAAAAGCGCCGCGTGGTCGGCCCCCCGGAAGGGCGGGAGCGCCGCGACCGCGGTCCGAAAGTGTCGATGAGCAAGGTGTACTTTGGCGAATGGCAGAAGACCGAGGTTGACTCGAGCCGGCCTCAGCGAAACGCCCAGTCCCAGGGCGGCCAACCAGGTGAGGGGCAGGGCAAGAGCTCGCGCCGCCGGCGAAACCGCTGGCGCTAAAATCCGCGCCGAGATCCCTAATTCCCGGTGTAGACGATCCGGTAAACCCGCCCCCCGTGCCCGTCCGAGACGAACATGGTGCCATCCGGGGCGGCTACCAGGTCGGTGGGGCGGCCCCAGGCCTGGCCGCACTTCTGGCCGCTCTGCCGCCAGCCGTTGGCGAAGGTTTCCGAGCGCACTGGCAGACCGTTTTCCACGATGATCCGCTCGATCTTGCAGTCGCGGTAGTTGGCCGGGAGGTCGGTGTTCCAGGAGCCGGAGAGGGCGATGAACACGTCGTCTTGGTAATCCTTGGGAAAGTTGGTGAAGCCGCTCCCCCACTCCATCCCCAAGGGTGCGCTGTGGGCGGGCAGGGTGAAGAGGGCGGGGACCGCCCTCGAGCAGTCGAAGCTCTGCGGGTTGCGGGCTTCGGTGGTGGGGTCGGGGATCTCCGGCTTCTGCGGGGGCAGGTTGGCCCCCAGCACCGGGGCGATGCAGTAGGGCCAGCCGTAGTGTTGGCCCCCCTCGACCTGGTTGATCATCTCCTCGTAGGGCTGGTTGTCGGGTGGATCGCTGGGGTTGAGCCTCACGTTGTCGCTGCCGTGGGTGCTGGCCCAGAGCTTTCCTTGGGGGGTCCAGAGGAAGTCCACGCTGTTGCGTAAGCCCTCGGCCCAGATCGGGCGGCGGGCTGGGTTGGGGTCGAGGGCGAAGGGGTTGTCGGCGGGGATGCTCACCGTTCCGTTGGCTTCGACCCGGTAGCGCAGGATGGCGGCGAAGCGCGGGTCGGGCTCGTTGCCCTTGTTGGTAAAAGAACCCAGCGCCACGTACATCATGCCGTCCGGCCCGAAGTGTACGGTGCGGCTTCGGTGGCCGGCCGGCATCGGCAGGTCGAGGAGCTTCTGGCGGTTGGTGAAGCTCCCTCCGGGGTTGAACCTGAGCCGCTCGACCTTGTCCACCTGGGCCACGTAAAGCCACCAGACGCTGCCCTCCTTGTGGAACTCGAGCCCGTGCGGTTGGTTGAAGTCGAAGGGCAGGTTCTCGACCCCATCGGCTTTGCCGTCTTGGTTGGCATCGTTCAGGCGGGCTACCTTGCCCCCCGACATCAGCGAGATGTAGAGGTTCCCATCCGGCCCCACCGCCATGAAGCGGGGGGTCCCGGGAAGGCGGTCGGCAAAGATCCGAATCTCAAAGCCCCTCGGCAGGGTGATCCGCCGCGAGGCCTCGTCGGGTGGGCCCAGCGGGTTCTGTTGGGCTTCAGAGCGGCAGGCCAGCAACAGGAGGGCTAACCCGATGAGGCCGGCCAGGTGCAATCGGTTCGGGCGCATGTGAGTCCAGTAAACCACGGCTCGAGGGTCAAGAGATGAGGAACCCCTGGACTAATGCCCGGCGATCCGTCAGGCTAAGCATATGGAGGCCTCAGCTACCCCTACCGCCGACGTCCTGGTGGTCGGAGCGGGGATCATCGGGGCCTCGTGCGCGTACCGCCTGGCGGAGCGGGGGCTCAGGGTGCGTATACTCGAGGCGGCCCCGGCCCCCGCCATGGGCTCCACCGGCAGGAGTGCCGCGGGGGTGCGGGTGCAGTTCACCGAGCCCACCAACATTCTGCTCTCCTGGAGGAGCATCCAGGAGTACCGCCAGATGCCCGAGGCGGCCTATCGGCCGGTGGGTTACCTGTTTTTGGTACCGCAGTCGGAGTGGCCCGAGCACCACAGGGCGGTCCTGCTGCAGCGCTCGCTGGAGGTTCCGGTGGAGGTGCTCTCCTTGGAGGACGCCCAGCGCATCGTCGAGTTCGACCCCGAAGGGCTCGCCGGGGCTACCTTCGGCCCGGCGGACGGGGTGGTGGACCCCCACGGGATCACCATGGAGTACCTGCGCCGGGCTCGAGCCCTGGGGGCTCAGCTCCACCTCGAGACCGAACTACTGCAGGCCACCCATCGAGGTCAGGTTTGGCAGGTGGAGACCAGCCGAGGTGCTTTCCAGGCCCGGTTTGTCCTGAACGCCGCCGGGGCCTGGGCCGGTGAAGTGGGGAAGCGGGCCGGCCTGGAGATCCCCGTGCGGCCCGCCCGCCGCCTGGTGTTCGCCACCGCCCCCACCCCTCAGAAGCACACCTACCCGCTCACCATTGACCTCTCGAGCGGCTTTTGGTTGCGCTCGGAGGGGGATCGGGTCATCTTCGGCAAGAGCAACCCCGCCGATGTGGGCTTTTCCCAGGGGATGGACTGGGCCTGGCTCGAGCCCACCCTGGAGGCGGGCCTCGGGCGCTTCCCCTGGCTTTCCCGAACCGCCCTGGATGGCAAGGCCTCCTGGTGGGGCTACTACGAGGTCACCCCCGACCACAACCCCATCCTGGGGTGGATGCCGGGCCTGGAGGGCTGGGCTAATGCCTGTGGCTTCAGCGGACACGGGGTCCAGCAGGCCGCCGCGGTGGGCCGCCTCATCGCCGAGGAGATCACCCAAGGCCGCGCCTCCACCCTCGACATCGGCCCGCTCCGCTACGAGCGGTTCTCGAGGCAGGCTCGAGTGGCCGAGCGGAACATCGTTTGAGTGGCCTCGGGGTGATTAATAAAAAGTTTGACTAGAATGAGTAAATTACGCTATAATCATATTCATGCCCATGTCTTGCAAAAGGGCCGACCGGCGGCTACACTGCGGAGCGGTAGGTGGTAATGATGAGCATCCCCGTGAGCGTGCGCGGCTGAGCGCTCCCCCTGACCCGAACTCCGCGACCATCGGGACGAAGCATTGTCCTGTGAGAGCTGGCGGCCTTCGGGCCGCCGGTCCTGTTTGGATGTGAGAGGAGACCATGATTTTGCAGACGCCTGTGCAGACCAAGACCGCCATCGAAGTGCGGGATCTGAGGAAGGTATTCCGTAAGCGTGAAGGGATGTTTGGCGGCACGGTAAAGGAAGAATGGGCGCTCAAGGGGGTGAGCTTTCAGGTCTACGAGGGCGAGACCTACGGCCTTCTGGGCCCCAATGGCTCAGGGAAATCCACCCTGATCCGCATCCTCTCGACCTTGCTCACCGCCGACGGGGGAGAGGTTAGGCTGCTCGGTTATCGCCTGCCGCAAGAGGAAGCCAAGCTGCGTCGGCGGATGGGCCGGGTGAGCGTGGACGCGGCTTTCTACAAGAAGCTCTCGCCCCGGGAGAACCTGCTCTACGCCGCGCAGCTCTACGGCCTCGAGCCCAAGCGAGCCGAGCGGCGGGCCATGGAGATCCTCGAGCGCTTAGGCCTCGAGTCCCGCCGCTTCACCGACCCCATCGAGGAGATGAGCCGGGGGATGCAGCAGAAGATCGCCATCACCCGGGCCCTCCTCATCAACCCGCCCCTCCTATTGCTGGACGAGCCCACCACCGGCTTAGACCCCAAGAGCCGCCGTGACGTGCAGACCTTTCTGGAGGATTTACGCCGTGAAGAGGGGACCACCATTCTCCTCACCACCCACGACATGGCCGAGGCCGAGCGGCTTTCCGACCGCATCGGCTTCCTGGCCCATGGTCGTCTGGTGGCGGAGGGAAGCGCGGCGGATCTCAAAGCGCAAGCTGGAACCGATGACCTCGAAGAGGCTTTCATTGTCCTGACCGGCGAGGAGATCGAAGAAGAGCAAGACGCTTGACGCAAAACGCAAGATGCAAATAGCAAAAAGGCGTTTAGCGCGACCGGAGGGAGCTCTATGCTTGAACGCTACGTACGCCCCATGTGGGCCTTTGTGTTCCGCGACTGGCACCTCACCCGGCGCTACCTGAGCTGGGTGGTGGTGTTCGTCTTTTACGCCATCGTCAACTCGGCCACCATCGCCCTCATCGGCAAAGCCCAGGGCGACTTCCGCCTGACCCTCACCCTCTTGCTGGGGGTGCTGTTGTGGTCGTTCTTGTCGGCCATGTACAACGAGATCGCCAACTCCATCAGCTACGAGCGCTGGGAGGGGACGCTGGAGTACACCTTTATGGCCCCGGTCTCGAGGCTCATCCACCTCACCGGGGTCTCGCTCTTCGCGGTCCTCTACAGCGTGCTGCGCACCGTGGTGATCCTGGTCGGGCTGGTGCTGTTCATCCAGGTCTCGGTCTTTGGGGCCAACCTCTGGGGGGTGCTGGTGGTCTTGCTGGTGGCCAGCCTGGCCTTCATGGGCCTGGGCCTGATGGCCGCGGTCCTCCCGGTGATGAGCCCGGAGAACGGGGCGCAGGCCACCAACATCTTCCAGGGCGTGCTCTTGTTGGTCTCGGGCATCTACTATCCGGTCTCGGTGCTGCCGGCCTGGGTGCAGCCCCTGGCCTACCTGAGCCCGGCCACCTACGCCCTCGAGGCCTCGCGCAAGCTGATGGGCATCAACCACCCCGACTCCACACCCGAGCGCCTAGTAGGGGCCCCGCTCTCGGCGGTGCTGCCCGAGCTGGGCATCCTGCTGCTGATGGGCCTGATCCTGATCCCGCTGGGGCTGTTGGTCTTCCACCAGGCCGAGCGCTGGGCCAAGCGCACCGGCAAGCTGAAGAGGACGGGCTAAGCCAGGGTGAGCGTGGCCCTGACCACCACCCCACCTTGCGGGCGAACGCCCAGGAGCGCGATCTGGGCCCCCTGATGTTTTATAGTTGGGAAGGCGGTGGCTTGCATGGTCAAAACCGAAGGGCTCACCAAGGACTACAAGAGATCCCGCGCGGTGGACCACCTGAGCTTCGAGGTGCGGCCCGGCGAGGTCTACGGCCTCCTGGGCCCCAACGGGGCGGGCAAGACCACCACCTTGCGCATGCTGGCCACCCTGCTCACCCCCAGCAGCGGCACCGCCACGGTCGCGGGGTACGACATCCGCAAAGATCCCCTCGAGGTGCGCCGCCACCTGGGCATCGTCAACGGCGGGATGCAGGTCTACGAGCGGCTGACGGGCCGGGAGGTGCTGGAGTTCTTCGCGGGTTTCTACGGGGTGGAGGGCCGACGGTTCCGCGAACGGTTGGAGTGGGTGGCGGGCTTGCTGGAGATGGACGGCTTGCTGGACAAGCCCGTGCGGGAGATGTCCAGTGGCATGCGGCAGAAGGTGGTGATCGCCCGCGCCATCCTGCACCAGCCGCCCGTGCTCCTCCTCGACGAGGCCACCGCCGGGCTCGACGTCTTGGCCCGCCGCTCGCTGCTGGAGTTCGTGAAGGGGTACCGCGCGCTGGGCCAGAGCCTGATCTACTCCACCCACGTCATGAGCGAGGCCGAGGAGGTCTGCGACCGGGTGGGCTTCCTCTACGGGGGCAGGCTCGTCTACGAAGGACCGGTCAGCGAGGCCCTGAGCCGCGGCGGGGGCAGCCTCGAGCGGGCCTTCATCCGCCGCCTGGAGGAGGTCGCGGCCTGAGCTGAGGCCATCCATGAACAACGTGACGCGCATTTTCCGCAAGGAGATGCTCTCGGTGCTGCGCGAGCGCCGGGTGATCTTCAGCACCCTGATCCTGCCCATCCTGATCATGCCCCTGCTGATGTACGGCCCCAGCCTGCTGCTGGGCAACGCCGCGCGCAAGACCGTGGAGCAGGTGCAGCCGGTGGGGGTGCAGAACCTGCCCGAGGCTGCCCTGCAGGCCCTGCGCGCGGCCAAGCTCGACCCGGTCCCCGTGGACGACCCCGAGACCCGGGTGCGCGAGAAGCGGGTCCAGGCCGCCGTGGCCTACGGCGAGGGCGGCTACGTGATCTACGGCCGGCTCTCGGGGGGCTTGACCCAGAGCAGCGTGGTGGTGGACAAGATCGAAAGGGCCCTGCGGGAGCTCAAGGACCAGGAGGTGGCCCGCACCCTCAAGAGCCGGGGCATCTCGCCCAGGGTGCTCGAGCCCTTCCGGATCACCACCCAGGACGCCTCGCCCAAAGAGGAGCGCTCGGCCGGCCTGTTCGCCTTCTTCATCCCCTACTTCCTGGTGCTGTTCATCCTCATCGGCGGGCAGGTGGTGGCCATCGACACCACGGCGGGGGAGAAGGAGAAGGGGACCCTCGAGGCCCTGCTGGCGACCCCCGTGCCCCTCTCGCAGGTGGTGCTGGGCAAGGCCCTCGCGACGCTGGTGGTGGCGCTGGGGGCAGCGCTGGCCTCGGTGGCGGGCATCGTGCTGGGCGGGACGGTGGTGCGTAGCTTCTTCGCGCAGCAGCTCGAGGGGGGCACCCAGCTCGGCGGGGCGCTCGCGCTCGAGCCCAGCGGCTACCTCGCCCTGCTCGTCACCGCCGTGCTCTTCGCGGCCATGATGGTCTCGGTGCAGCTCACCCTGGGCCTGTACGCCCGCAGCTTCAAGGAGGCCCAGAGCTACATGGCCCCCCTCCAGTTCGTCTTCATCCTGCCGCTCATCGCCCTGCAGTTCTCCGACTTCCTCACTCAGCAGCAGTGGTACTACGCCCTGCCTGCCTTCAACGTCATGCTGCTCTTAGACGGCCTCGTCAAGGGCTCGGCTCAGGGCTGGCAGATCAGCCTGACCTGGGCCACCACCCTGGTCTTTGCCGGGCTGGCGCTGGGGCTGGCGGTGCGCAACTTCCGGCGGGAAGAGGTGGTCTTCCGGAACTAGGCCATGGGTAAGGCCACCGCCTCCTCGTCGGGCTCGGCCAGAATCCGGGCCACGTCGGGGTAGCGCAGGATGTTGTAGTAGGGGTCGCGCTCGGCGGGGGTGAAGCCCGCGTCGGCGATGTGGCGCACGATCTGGCGCACGGTGGCGTGGGTGCGGTGGTGCCCGGCGGCCACGCTGACCACGTTCTCCTCGAGCATGGTGCTCCCGAAGTCGTTGGCGCCGTAGTAGAGCGCCGCCTGGGCCACCTTGAAGCCCATGCTGGGCCAGCTGGCCTGCAGGTTGGGGATGTTGTTGAGCGCCAGGCGGGCCACGGCGAGCTGCTGCAGGTACTCGTGGGCGCTGGCGCCGGGGGCCTTGCCCTTGAGCCGGGTGTGCTCGGTCTGCAGGGTCCACATGGCGAAGCCGGCAAAACCCTGCCCATAGCGCTCGAGCGCCTTGCCTTGCTGCTCGCGTAGCCCGATCAGGTGCTGGGCCCGCTGCTCGTAGCTCTCCCCGAAGCCGATCACCATGGTGGCAATGGTGTAAAGCCCCAGGCTCTGAGCCGTGTCCAGGATGCGGAACCAGTCCTGGGTGCGGATGCGCGCGGGGGCGGCCTTGGCCCGCACCTCGTCCACCAGGATCTCGCCGCCGGCCCCGGGCAGCCCGTCGAGCCCGGCGGCCTTGAGCTCGGCCAGCAGCTCGGGGGCCTTGCGCCCGGTGATCTTCTCGAGCCCGTAGATCTCCTCGGGGCTGAAGGCATCGATGCGCACCTCGGGGTAGTGGCCCTTGAGGTAGCGCAGCAGGTCCAGATACCACTCAAACGGCAGATCGGGGTTGACGCCTCCTTGCATCAGGATGCGCCTGCCCCCGATGCTCATGAGCTCCTCGACCTTGCGCCCGATCTCCTCGAAGCTGAGCGTGTAGGCGTCGGCCTGGCGGCGGGTGCGGTAGAAGGCACAGAAGTTGCAGGCTACGTTGCAGATGTTGGTGTAGTTGATGTTGCGGTCAATCAGGAAGGAGACGATCTCGGGGCGGGCTTGCCGCAGCCGAACCTCGTGCGCTGCCGCGGCCAACTCGGGCAAGGGCAGGGAGTAAAGCGAGACGATCTCGGCTTGGCTGAGGCTTTCCCCGTTCACGGCGCGCTCGAGCACATCCATGCCCCCATGGTACAACCTGACTTTGGGAAAAAGGTATCGGGTGAGGGATTGTCGGCGGCCCCTCACCCCGCCCTCCGCCGCCTTCCCATCCAGTAGCGCAGGATGTCGCCATACATCTTGAGGCGGTAGCGCAACCCCCTCCAGAGGCCGCGCTTCTGCTCCTTCATGACCTGGCTGGCCCCGGGGAGGGGGATGTAGGCCCAGCGGGCTGCGGTCTTGCGCAGGTGATCGGTGATCGGGGGTTCGGGCCAGCGCTCGAGGGCCAGGTGGGGAACCCCCTGGAGCCATTCCGTCCGGCAGGCCCGCTGCCCCGAAAGATAGGGGGTGGCCCGGTTGCCGAAGTCGGTCAGGAGACCCCCTGAGCTAAAGACCCCGATGGCCATGTCCAGCTTTCCCGAAGTCACCGGCTCGAGCAGCCGGTGTAGGTGCTCGGGCTTCAACCCCACCAAGTCGGCGTCCAGCAGCAACACGAAGGGGGTTTTGACCGCGTTCAAGCCCGCCGCCAGGGCCGCCCCCTTGCCCCGGTTGGTCTCGAGCCGCACCACCTCGGCCCCGGCCTCGGCGGCGACCTCCGGGGTCCGGTCTTTGGAGCCGTCATCGGCGACCACCACCGGGAATCCGGCCTGACGGGCCACGCGGATGACCTCGGCCACGGTGGTCTCCTCATTGTAGGCGGGGATGAGCACGGTGGCTTGGTTCATGGGTGGCCCGGTGGGAGGGCTTTACCCGCCGATCAGGCGGCGGATGTCGTTGAAGGTGAACAGCACAAACAGGAACAGCAGAAAGGCCAGCCCCAGATAGTTTATGTAGGCCTCCTGCTCGGGCCGAATCCGACCGCCAAACAAGCCCAAAAAGCCGCCCAGCAGCACGAAGAGGATGCGCCCGCCATCGAGGATGGGGATGGGCAACAGGTTGAAGATGGCCAGCGAGAGGTTGAGCCCGGCGGCCAAGGTGAGGAGGCTGCCGAGCCCCTGCCGGGCGGCCTCCCCGGTGGCGACCGCGATGCCCACCGGCCCCGCCACGTCCCCCGAGGGGTTTCCCGAGATGGCCCCACCCACCCCCTGCACCAGGCTGCTCAAAAACCGTGGGATGAGGCGCAGGGTGAGGCCAGGAGCCTCGAGCAGCCCTTGCCAAAACGGCAGTTTGACGAACTCCTGGTAGGGGGCCAGCCCGATCCCGATGCGGTCTTGGGGGGTTCCCGTCCAGGTGAAGGGAACCTCCAGGGTCTGTTTGCCGCGCTCGACCGTGAAGGTGTAGGCCCCTGGCTTTTGCCGTACCCCGGTGATGTCGGCCACGCTGGTCAGGCGGCGGCCATTGATCGCGGTGATCACGTCGCCGGGGCGCAGCCCGATCCGCTCAGCCAGGCTCCCTGGCGTGACCTGGGTGATGATGGCCCGGCTGTTGTCCACCTCCCCGCGGGGCACGCCCTCGGTGGCGAAGACCGTCGCCAGCAAGACCCAAGCCAGCAGGAGGTTCATCACCACCCCGCCGACCAGCACCAGCAACTTGCCGGGGATCGAGAGCCGGGCATAGCCGTGTGGAGGTACGCCGGGCAGCTCCTGCATGCCGTCGATCTCGGCATAGCCGCCCAGGGGGATCAGGTTGAGCCGCCAGTCGGTGTCGCGCCAACGAAAGGCCAGAATCCGCGGCCCAAACCCCAGGGCGAAGGTTTTGACCCCTACCCCTTGGGCCTTGGCTGCCCAGTAGTGGCCTAGCTCGTGGACGAAGATGGCGATTCCGATGATCAGGATGAACCAGAGTAAGCTCATGGACGCTCCGAAGCTGGAACTGCTAAACCCAGGGCCAATCGCCGGGCCTCGCGGTCAGCCTGCTCGATATTCTCCCAGGTCAGGGTGCCCGCTGGGGTTTGATACAACACTTTTTCGAGGATTCGGGCGATGTCCGTGTAGCCGATCTGCCCCTTTAGGAAAGCTCCCACCGCGACCTCGTCGGCTGCGTTCAAGACCACCGCAGCCAGACCCCCCATCCGCCCGGCCTCGTAGGCCAGGGCCAGGGCCGGGAAGCGCCCTAGGTCGGGAGGGAAGAACTCGAGCCGCTCGGGGATGGGGAGGTCGCGCAAGGGGGTGGGGGGCCGCTCTGGGTAGGTGAGGGCGTACTGGATCGGCAGCCGCATGTCGGTGGGGCCCAGCTGGGCCTTGAGGTTGCCGTCCTGGAAGCGCACCAGCGAGTGCACGTAGGACTGCGGGTGGATCAGCACCTTGACCCTCTCCAAGGGCAGCCGGAAAAGCTCTTTGGCCTCGAGGACCTCCAGCCCCTTGTTGAAGAGGGTGGAGGAGTCCACCGTCACCTTGGGCCCCATCCTCCAGCGCGGATGGTTGAGGGCCATCTGGGGGGTGACGCCCGAGAGGTCGGCGGGTTCGCGCAAGAAAGGCCCCCCGGAGGCGGTCAGGATGAGTTCGGCCACGTCCGCCATGGGCTCACCCACCAGGGATTGAAAAAGGGCGGAGTGTTCGGAGTCCACCGGGAGGATCTGGGCCCCACTGGCCTCGGCCTCGGCCCACAGCAGCGGCCCGGCCACCACCATGCTCTCCTTGTTGGCCAGGGCCAGCCTGCGCCCGGCCCGCACCGCCGAGCGCACCCCAAGGAGCCCCGCCAGCCCCGGAACCGCCCCCACCACCACATCCGCCGGGTGAGCCGCAACCTCCTCGGCTGGGGCTAGCTCGAGGCCGGGGAAGCGCTGGCGGAGTTCGGGCTGGATGGAGGGGTCGGCGGCGACGATCTCCGGGCGGAACTCGAGGATCTGCTCGCAGAGGGCCGCGAGGTTTTTCCCGGCCGCGAGCCCCACCACCCGGTAGCCCCGCCAGCGGCAGACGTCCAGGGTCTGGGTTCCGATCGAACCGGTAGAACCCAGCACCACGACCCGCTTGGTTGAAGAGGCCAGCATAGCAGCTAGTTTACGTTAAGTGCCCGCCCGCCCATCTGGGACGGGGTGGCCCTACGGAAGGGGTTAGGGAGCGAGGCAGAATCAGACCGGATAGAAGATCGCCAGGAGGTAGTAGGCCAGCGGAACCGCGAATAAAACGCTGTCCATGCGATCCAAGAGCCCACCGTGGCCGGGTAGGAAGTTCCCAGAGTCCTTGACTCCACAGTAACGCTTGAGCATGGACTCGGTGAGGTCACCGAGCTGAGCCGCCAGCGAGAGCAGCAGGCTGAAGACGAACAGCTCGAGGGGCTGCAACAGGGAGAAAGCGCTCTCCGGGTAGAAGTGCCGCACGATGGAGGTATAGATCAGGAGCACCCCGAAACTGCTGGCGATCCCTCCGATCGAGCCCTCCACGGTCTTGCCCGGGCTGATGGTGGGGGCTAGCTTGTTGCGCCCGAAGAATCGGCCGATAAAGTAGGCCCCTACGTCGGTGGCGAAGGTGGCCAGCAGGGGCAGGGTCAGCGTCCAGATACCCAGGGTGTCGTCGTAGGGATGGTAGCGGAGCAGGAGAAAGTAACCCAGCATCCAGGGCAGGTATAAAAAGGCCATCAGGCTGTAGGCAAAACGGGGGATGTTGGCCCCGTTCAAAAGCTCGTAGCTGAAGGCCCCGATCAGCACCAGGCCCAGGGCGATCTCGCGCCAGGGGATGCCGGGGTACTGGGTGGAGAGGGGGGGATAGGAGAACACCAGCATCAAGAGCCCACCCCAGCGCAAGAAGGCCATGTTGAGCTCGATGCCCCGCTTGGCCAGCATGTCCCGCAGCTCGGCGCTGCCCAGCCACAGCAGGAAGATCAGGGCGGGGATCACCAAGGGCAACCCCACCCACATGATGAAGCCCAGGATCGCTACCCCCACCACCGAGGAGACCACCCGGATGGTCAGGGACTCGCTTCGGTCCTCGAGCCCGGTGCTTTGTGGCGGTTCCTCGATGATGGGCTTGCCTCCTTGACCCCGCCCGATGCGGATGGGTCCGCCCTGCCTACCCGCCCAAGATCTCGTGCTCCTTTTTCTCCAGGGCCGCGTCCACTTTGCCGATGAACTCGTCGGTGATCTTTTGGATCTCGGCCTCGGCCCGTTTGATATCGTCCTCGGAAAGGTGCTGCTCCTTGCCCAACTTCTTGGCCTTGTCCACGGCCTCGCGGCGGGCGTTGCGGATGGCCACCCGGGCCTCTTCGGCGTAGTGCTTCACCGACTTCACCAGGTCGCGGCGGCGTTCTTCGGTGAGGGGGGGGATGCTGATGAAGATGGAGTCCCCCTTGTTGTTGGGGTTGAGGCCCAAATCCGAGTCGCGGATGGCCTTCTCGATGGATTTGAGGGCATTCGCGTCCCAGGATTGGACGACCAGGGTGCGGGCATCCGGCGCGGTGATGGTTCCGAGCTGGTCGATGGGCATCAGCGAGCCGTAGTAGTCTACCCGGATGGACTTGAGGATGGCCGGGTTGGCCCGCCCGGTGCGCAGGCCGGAGAGATTGTGCTCGAGCGCCTCCAGCGCCTTTTGCATGTGATGGCGGGTTTCGGTGTAGAGGTCTTTGAGCATGGTTGTACCTCCAAATACTCGCTTATAGCTTATCGCTGATGGCAAAAAGATAAAGCGGTGATCGGCTCTACCCGTGGATCAACGTCCCCACCGGCTGGCCCTGGATGATGCGCACCAGGTTGCCCGGTTGGAAGATGTCGAAGACCACGATGGGGAGCTCCTTTTCCATGCACAGGCTGATCGCCGTGGCGTCCATGACCCCCAAGCCCTGGTTGAGCACGTCCATGTAGCTCAAGGTGTCGTAGCGCTGGGCCAGAGGGTTTTTGAGGGGGTCGTCGGAGTAGACCCCGTCCACCTTGTTTTTGGCCATCAGCACCACCTCGGCTCCCACCTCGAGCCCCCGCAGGGCGGCGGTGGTATCGGTGGTGAAGAAGGGGTTGCCGGTCCCCCCACCGAAGATCACCACCCGTCCTTTCTCCAGGTGGCGTAAAGCCCGGCGGCGGATGTAGGGCTCGGCCACCTGGCTGATGGTGAGGGCGGTCTGCACCCGGGTGGGCACGCCCAGGCTCTCCAGGGCATCCTGCAAGGCCAGCGAGTTCATGATGGTGGCCAGCATCCCGATGTAATCAGCAGTGGCGCGGTCCATTCCCACCCCTTGCCTGGCCCCCCGCCAGAGGTTTCCCGCTCCCACCACCACCGAAAGCTGGACCCCGGTGCCGTGGGCCCGGGCGATCTCCTCGGCCAAGGCCTTGGTGGGCTCGGGCTGGATGCCGAAGCCCGAGTTGGTCAGGAACTCGCCGCTGAGCTTGAGCAATACGCGTTGGTATCTCATAGGTCTTGAAAAAAAGAGGGTCAAGCGCCGGACGCTTGACCCTCGAACCTCGGCAATTCTAGGCTCCTACCTCGAACCGGGCGAAGCGCCTGACCACGATGTTCTCACCGATCTTGGCGATGGCGGCTTTGATCAGGTCGCCCACCTTGACCTTGTCGTCTTTCACGAAGGGCTGCTCCAAGAGCACGGTCTCCTCGTAGAACTTCCGCAACCGGCCCTCGGCGGCCTTCTCGGCGATGTTCCGCGGCTTGCCCTCGTTGAGGAGCTGCTGGATGTAGATCTGCCGCTCCTTCTCGAGCTCTTCCGCCGGGACTTCCTCCACGCTCACATAGCGGGGGTTGGCCATGGCGATGTGCATGGCGAGGTCCTTGGCCAGCTGCTGGAACTGCTCGTTGCGGGCTACGAAGTCGGTCTCGGAGTTGAGCTCGACCATCACCCCTACCCGAGCGTTGTGGTGGATGTAGTAGCCGATGATCCCCTCTCTGGCCTCGCGGTCAGCCTTTTTGGCGGCCTTGAGGGCCCCCCGTTCGCGCAGCAAGGTGGTGGCCTTCTCGGGGTCCCAACCCGCGTCCTCGAGCGCCCTTTTCACATCCATCATCCCCGCGCCGGTGGCCTCGCGGAGCCTCTTGATCTGTTCGGTCTGGGTCATATTTACCTCTAAGCGTTGGCCTCCTCGAGCTCGGCCGAAGCGGAGGCCTGGGAGGTGGCGGCCCCGCCCCGGGTCTCCACGATCAGGTCGGTGAGCCGGGTCACGATGAGCTGGATGGAGCGGATCGCGTCGTCGTTGCCGGGGATCACGTAGTCGCACAGATCCGGGTCGGAATCGGTGTCGGCCAAGGCTACTACCGGGATGCCCAGCTTACGGGCCTCCCTGACGGCGATGGCCTCCTTGGTCGGGTCAATGACGAAAAGGGCATCGGGCAAGCGCTTGAGCTTGCGGAAACCGCCCAGGTTCTTTTGCAGGCGGTCCATCTCGTGCTTGAGCCGCACCTGTTCGGTCTTGACGCGTTCGTTGATCTCCTCCGAGGCGAAGAGGTCCTCGAGTTCTTGCAGGCGGTTGACCTGCGCGGTGATGGTGCGGAAGTTGGTGAGCATCCCGCCCAGCCAGCGCTGGTTGACGTAGGGCATCCCGGCCCGGTCGGCCTCCTGCTGCACGATCTCCTGAGCCTGCTTCTTGGTGCCCACGTAGAGGATGGTGCCGCCGCGCATGGCCAGGTCTTGCACGTACTTGAAGGTGCGCTCGATCTCCACCATGGTCTTTTGCAGATCGATGATGAAGATGCCGTTGCGCTCGGCGTAGATGTAGCGCTTCA
This sequence comes from Meiothermus sp., assembly GCA_040290145.1. Taxonomy (GTDB): domain Bacteria; phylum Deinococcota; class Deinococci; order Deinococcales; family Thermaceae; genus Allomeiothermus. The sequence goes on from PSML01000010.1 coordinate 18,187, forward strand.
TCTTGGGGTTCCATCTTTTGGTCTCGTGGCCGAAGTGGACCCCGGCTTCCAGCAGCTCCTTGATGTTGATGTTGAAGGCCATGCTTCTCCTAACGGGAGAGGTTGGAGTGGGATTGGAGTTTGTGCCCGCCGCGTCTGACCCGGGGACCTCTCCCTGCCCCGCGTCGCTTTCGGCACACCCAAAAGGGAATTATAGCCGGGGGGAGTGACTTTGGCAAACTTTTGTGAGCCAGGTAACCAGGGACCAGGTCAAGTCGGCTATAACCGGGGCATGAATGCCCCCGGCCAAGCTGAGCGGGTACTGGTCATCCACAACGAAGGGTCCGGGCAAGGGGACTCGGGTCTGCCGGAGTTCGTTCGCGAGCTGAGCCAGCGCGGCCTCAGCGGGGAGCTGCGGGTCTTGCGCCCGGGGGTTTCCCTGGAAGGGCTCTTGCAAGATGCCTCGAGCTTCCGTGCGGTGGTGGCGGCGGGGGGAGACGGCACGGTCTCGGCGGTAGCGCACGGGCTCCTGGGCAAGGAGGTTCCCCTGCTGGCTTACCCAGCAGGTACCGCCAACCTGGTCGCCCTCAACCTGGGTCTACCCGCTGACCCCGCCGAGCTCGCCCAGATTCTCCTGGCCGGCCAGACCCAAGCAACCGACCTGGCCCGGCTGGTCTACACCGACGCTTCGGGCAACTCCGTGGCGCAAGGGTTCACCGTTGCGGCGGGGGTCGGTTTTGACGCCCAGGTGATCGCCGGCTCGGAAGCCCTCAAGCCGCGCTTTGGGGTCGGGGGGTATGTGCTCAGCGCCCTGGCCAACGCCAACCCAACCGTGGCCCAGTTCCGGCTCGAGCTCGACGGGCAGCCCCACCCGGCCCAAGGGATCGGGGTGTTGATCGCCAACTTCGCCAAGATGCAACTGGGCCTCGAGCTGGCCCCCGGCGCCAGTGCCCAAGACGGCCGGCTCGAGGTGGTCATCCTCAAGGCCCGCTCAGCGGCGGGCTTGATCCCCGAGCTGCTGCGCCAACTGGCGGAGGGGGTCGGCTGGGTGGCTCCGGAGGTGAGCGACCGGCTGGAAGTCCATTCAGTACGGCGGGTGCGCCTCGAGTCCGACCCCTCGTTGCCGGTGCAGTTTGATGGGGAAAGCCTGGACGGAAGCCCGCCCCTGGAGGCCTGGGTATTGCCGGAGCGGGTGCGGTTTATCGTCCCGCCGGGCTCGAGCGATGCCTCTGGGTAGTTTGCGCGGCGGTCCAACTGCTGCTATACTCCCTAATGCTGTTTAGCCATAGGCTATCGGCATTTTCTGGGGCTGTAGCTCAGCGGGAGAGCAGGTCCTTTGCAAGGACAAGGTCGGGGGTTCAAATCCCTCCAGCTCCACCACGTACCCGACCGAGCCGGGGAATTTCCCCGGCTCGAGCGCTTTGGGGGGTAAGCTGAGGGCGTGAACCTGCCCCTTTGGGATGATGGAAGCTGGCCGGGCCTGCCCGAACTCGAGCAAGACCTCGAGACCGAAGTCTGCGTGGTCGGCCTGGGCGGAAGTGGGCTGGCCGCCGTGCACGAACTGTTGAGCCTGGGCCGGAAGGTAGTCGGGATTGACGCCGGGAAGATCGCGGGTGGGGCCGCTGGGCGCAATGGCGGGTTTTTGCTGGCGGGGTTGGCCAAGTTTTATCACCAGACCGTGCGGCAGGTGGGGCGCGAGTCCGCCCGCCGGATGTACCGGGCCACCCTCGAGGAGATCGAACGGATGACCCAGGAGACCCCCCAGGCCATCCGCCGAGTGGGCTCTTTGCGCATCGCCGCCTCAGAAGAGGAGGAGCGGGACTGCCTCGAGCAGCACCAGGCCCTCCGGGCTGACGGCTTCCCCTGCGAACTCTACGAAGGCCCCGAGGGTAGGGGCTTGCTGATCCCCAGTGACGGCGCGTTCAACCCTCTTCTGCGCTGCCGCATCCTGGCCCGGCAGGCGCTGGAGAGAGGGGTTGGTCTCTTTGAGCACACCCCGGCGCTGGAGATCTCCGGCCAGGAAGTCCGCACCCCCAAAGCCCGGATCCGCTGCCAGCGGGTGATCGTGGCGGTAGACGGCGGGCTCGAGCGGCTCTTGCCCGAGCTAGAGGGCCGGGTGCGCACCGCCCGGTTGCAGATGCTCGGCACCGCCCCTGCCCCAGAGGTCCACTTCCCCCGGCCCGTCTACACCCGTTGGGGCTACGACTACTGGCAGCAACTCCCCGATGGGCGTATAGCCCTAGGCGGGATGCGCGACTGGGCGCTCGAGGAGGAGTGGACCTACGCGGATGAGCCCAGCGAGGCCATCCAAACCCGCTTAGAAATCCTGCTCCGCTGGATCGGGGTCCAAGCTCCCATCACCCATCGCTGGGCGGCCTTGGTGGCCTACACCGGCACCGGCTTACCGGTGATGGAGGAGGTGCGCCCCGGGGTATGGGCGGTCGGGGCATACAGTGGGACCGGGAACGTGGTGGGAGCGATCTGTGGCCGGGCGGCGGCCCGCGAGGCCCACCTCGGCTTACGGGCGGGTGCTCAGCTCTTTAGGCTTGCGGGCCGGAGCGGGTCTGAATAGCCGATCCAGCCGGTATCCGGCCCTAAGCGCCCTGGCCCGGTAACGCTCGAGCACCGCGTACCACTCCCGCACGATCCGCCGGGTGTCGGCCGCCTTGCGCCCTGGAACGGTCGCGGATACCACCGCTACCAGCCGGACCATGGCCGAGAGCATCGCCTCGAAGGCTTCCTTGTTGAAGTACACCACCCCTTCGAAACGGTGGGTTTGCAGATATCCTTGGATCAGGGGGTCTTGCATCCAAGCCTCGAGCAGTCCCTTGGCCGCTTTGGGCTTGGGGGCTTCGGCGGCCAGCCGGTGACCCTCGGCCAGGAGTATCCTGACCAGCCCCACCGAGCGCTCGGCTTGGTCCGCGCTCAGGCCCATCTCCTGCAGGGTGTTGGCCAGGACCCGGCCCAGCAGCCACTCGTCGAGCAGGCTGGCGCGGGTCTGGGGATCTTCGGCCAGAGGCTGGACGAACAGCCAGCCGAGCAGGGGGGCCCACGCCTCCACCCCATCGCCCACGTTGGCGGGCAAGGTGACCCGGCGGGGCTTCGGTGTGCCCTTGGGGGAGGCTGGCTTTTTTCGGGTGGTCTCGAGCCCCCCCACCAGAGCGGGCAGCCGCAACAGGGCCTCGAGCTGTTTGCGGAATGCCTTGGGATCGGTTGGGAGGGGTCTTCCGCCGAACCCCCGCGCGGCCTCAAAAAGGGCCGTGAACTTGGTGGTGGCCTCGTCCAGCACGGCCTTGTCGGGTTTGCCCTGGCTGACCCTGGCCGCGAGGAGCTTTTCCAACATCGGGGGGTTGACGAGTTGGCGGAAGGGAGTCAGGACAGGCTCGAGCCAAAGCTCCCGCCGGGCCTGCTCCACGCTGGGCACGCCGCGCCGGCCCAGCATGTGGGCGATGCGGGCATAGATGCCGTCGTGGTCGTGGACCTCGCGCCAGTCCAGGAAGACCTGCCGCTGGTAGGGGCCTAGCTCGAGGTAAAGACCTCTCTCGTGGAGTTCGCGGGAGGGGAGCAGGTACTCGAGGCCGCTCACCTTATCCCGGAAGATGGCCCAGGTGTCCAGGCCGAGCCCCAACCCCTGGCCGAGGGTACGCCGGATCATCTCCCGGCCCTCCCCGATCTTCACCGGTTGGGCTACCGAGGTGCGGATCCAACCTTGGGTATGGGTGGGCCGGTTGTGATAGACGATCAGCGAGCGCTCGCTCTGGTAGCGGTTGGAGTAGGCGAACACGTCCTCGTTGACGCTTTCTCCAGCGTAGAAGTCGTAGAGTACAAAGTTCTCCACCTCGGCAAAGAGGTAGCGCTTTTTGAGCAGGGGGAAGATCTGCTGGTGATGATAATCGATCAGCCCTTGGTCGGGGGTTTCGTCGTAGTAGGCCCGGCGGTACTCCATCCCGTAGCGCTCGGTAAAACCTTCCACCTGTCCATGCCCGATCATGGGCAATCCCGGCAGCGTAGCGCACAGGGTCATCACCCCGAAGTACTTGTCCCCTTTGCCGAACTGCTCTACTGCGGTCTTCTCGTCGGGATTGTTGAGAAAGTTCACAAAGCGCTTCAGGATCTCCGGCTCGAACTCCAGGGTGTCCTTCATGATGGTGCGATACTCGCGGTTCTTCTCGTCGCGCAGCATGTTCATGAAGGCCGAGTTGTAGACCCGGTGCATCCCCAGGGTGCGCACGAAGTAGCCCTCCATCATCCAAAAAGCCTCGGCCAGCAAGAGGGTGTCGGGGGCTTCCACCGCGCAGCGGTCCACCACCTCGCGCCAGAACTCCCTCGGCATGAGCCGGTCGAATTCTTCCTTGGTCATGGCGTGCTCGGCCCGGCTGGGGATCGCGGGCCCCCACGGGCTTCCCCCTGGTTCGGGCCACCACAGCCGCTGGATGTGCCGCTTGGTCAAGGTCATGGCGGCGTCGAAGCGGATCACCGGAAATTGGCGGGCCACGTGCAGAATGGTCTGGATCACCGCTTCGCGCACCTCGGGGTTGAGGTAGTTGAGCTGGGCGGTGTCGTTCCAGGGCATGGCGGTGCCGTCGTTGCCGTGGTAGATGTAGCGCACGTCGCCACTTTGGCGGTCCACCCGCTTGAACACCACCGCCGCGTCGGACTTGTCGTAGTAGTGGTCCTCCAGGAAGATCCCCACGCGAGGGTCAGAGGAGAGATCGGGGCCATCAAAGGTGTAGGTGGGGTAGGGGGGGTAGGGCAGGCTGATGAACCAGTCCGGGTGTTCGACCACCCACCTGCCGTCGATGCCGGTGTGGTTGGGCACCATGTCCGAGGCCAGCCGGATGCCCCGCTGCCCGGCCTTTTGCCTTAGGGTCTGTAGGGCCGCCTCCCCCCCCAGTTCTTTGGCGATGACGTAGTCGTAGAGCGAGTAGGCCGAGGCCACCGCGTCGGGGTTGCCCATCATCTGCTTGATCCGCTGGGAGGCGGCGCTCCGCTCCCACAGCCCGATCAGCCACAAGGCGGTGACGCCCCAGCCCGCCAGGATGTCCAGCTCCTGGTCGGGGATCTGGTCTAAGGTGGTGATGGGCCGAGCGTACTTTTTCGAGAGTTGATCGAGCCAGACGAAGGTGTTCTTGGCCAGGAGCACGCAGCGGGGCATCCAGTCCACGTCGGGGCTGAACTGTTCGGGCTCGTACTCGGCGCCCTGGCCCCGCCAGTTGTACATCTCGGCGCTGGTCGCGCCGGGTGGGGTGCCCACGTGGACCGGCACCGCAAACGAGCGGGCCTCCTCCCGTAACACATCCATCCCGGTCAGGATGCGGTACATGAAGCGGCCCAGGGCGCCGCCAAAGCGTTTGAGCAGGAAATCGAGCTGGGCCTCGAGCGAGTCGGGGTGCATCAAAGCCGGCAGGCGCAGGGTGCGGAAGAGGCTCAGGCCAGTCTGGCCGAAGGCCGGCTGAGCCTCGAAGAAGGTCTCCAGGTTCTGGATGATCGGCAGGTAGGCGGTAGATCGCTCCAGCGGAGTATCATCAAATAATTCCAGGAAAGGTTGGAAGGCTGGGTTGGCGTTGGCCATCCACAGCATCAACATCTCCTCGAGCAAAATCTCCCGGTTGGCCCGCCCCTCGGTGCTGCTGGAGAGGTATTGGTCCAGGGTGATCTCGCCCCGGTAGACCCGGATCGGCGGGAACTCGCTGGCAAAGGTGCGCAGGGCGGTTTCCAAGGCGTCGGGGCCCAGGCTCTCCTCGATGGCCGAGAGGGCCTCGAGCATCACCTGGGGTTTTTGCTTGCGGTATAGCTCCACCAGGTGGTGCAGCATCTCGTCAATGAGCCCCATGGCCGCGATCTTGGCCGCGCTCACCGCGGATTCGGGATGGTTCACCAGGTCGCGCTTGGCGTTCATCGCGTTGGCGAAGCGCCGGGCCGCCGCGAAGTCAGCAAAGATTACGTTGCCGGACGAGGAAAACAAGGAGAGGTCGAACTGGTAGTGTCTGCGCGCTCCTGCCGAGACGTGGAACTCCATTGGCCCGACCCTTGCTGGGTGGTACGGCTTCAAACCCTGGCCGGTAATGCGATGGTCCATAGCGCTCTCCTTTCCCAAGTCTATTCCGGTTTTGAGCCGGACGAGAGGGCCGCTTTTCTGGAATCGGTAGGATGAACTCACAACCCTTCGGGCGGGTACTGCGGTTACCTCACCCACTCCCCGCCCCGCATGAGCGGTTCGGCCTGCCCGCTTGGGGTGATGCCGTCCACGTCAACTTCGCTCGAGCCGATCATCCAGTCCACGTGGATCAGGCTCGAGTTGGCCCCCTTGGCCGCGAGCTCCTCCGGGCTCATCCGGTCGCCGCCCCGGACGCACTCGCTGTACGCCTGGCCCAAGGCGATGTGGCTGGCCGCGTTCTCGTCGAAGAGGGTGTTGTAGAAGAGAATACCCGTCTGCGCGATAGGGGAGGAGTGCGGCACCAACGCCACCTCGCCCAAGCGCCGGGCGCCCTCGTCGGTCTCGAGGAGTTGCCGCAGGATATCCTCGCCCGCCTCGGCGGTGGCCTCGACGATCCTTCCCCCCTCGAAGCGCACCCGGATCCCCTCCAGCAGGCTGCCCTGGTAGGCCAGCGGCTTGCTGCTGCGGACATAGCCCTCCACCCGGTCTTTGTGGGGGGTGGTGAAGACCTCCTCGGTGGGGATGTTGGGGTTGCAGACCACCCCGTTCTTGGCCGGGGCGGCCCCGCCCGACCACAGGTGGTCGTCGGCCAGCCCTACTTCGAGGTCGGTGCCGGGGCCGCGGAAGTGCAGGGCCGCGTAGCGCTTGTCGTTGAGGAACTCCACCCGCGCGTGCAGGTCGGCGTTGTGCTGCGCCCAGGCCGCCACCGGATCATCGTTGTCGAGCCTCGAGGCCTTGAAGATGGCCTCCCACAGCTTCTCCACGGCCTCCCCTTGGGGCAGATCGGGGAAGACCATCCTGGCCCAGGCCGGGCTGGCGTAGGAGACGATGCTCCAGTTGATGTGGAAGCCGGTGATCAGCTCGAGGGCCCGCTTGCTGGCGATGGACTGGGCCTTGCCCGCTCGGCTGATCAGGTCGGGGTCTTGTCCTCTGAGGAGGGCCGGGTTCTGCCCCGAGATCGCCAGCCGGGCCGCGCCGGAGGCATAGGCTTCGGCCATGGCCTGGTAGAGCCAGGTCGGCGCGTAGTCGAAGGTCTCTTTGGGGGCATACTGGTAGCGGGCTAAGGTGGCGGCATCGTCGCTGTAGAGCACCGTCACCATCTTGGCCCCGGCCCCGTAGGCCCGCTCGGTGATCCTCCGGGTCAAGGGGAGGGCTTCGATGGGCGCGGTGACCACGAGTTCCTGGCCCCTCTGCAGGTTGAGCCCCACCCGCACCGCGACCTCGGCGAGTTTGTCGAGCAGTTCTTGGTAGTTTCTCACGCCCGCCAGTTTAACCGATTGGGAACTCGGCGGCTTTGGGCTGGGTGATCCGCTGGGCCCATGTACCCCACGCGCTTGACCAACGTCTAGGCATCGAAGCGGCTTGGGACCAGAAAGGCGATGGTGCTCAATCCCACCGGGGTATAGCTGGTTCTGTTCCCCAATTGAAGGAATCGGGCGAATGGGTGTGCTTGTCGGTTTATTCCCTAGGGTTGATAGGGAGATCGCGGCGGCAGGGGAGAGGGGCTGATAAACTCATAAGGCGATATGCGGGCGGTCCTCCTCAACCCTAAACCCCTGACCTTTCCCGGTGGCGGTGAACGCTACGCGCTCTTGCTCAAATCGTTGCTCGAGCGCTGCGGCCTGATGGTGGCGATACGTTCCCCCTGGGACGAGCCCGAGCCCAGCGACCTACTGATCTTGAATGGCGGCCAGGGGACCCTGATCTGGTCGGCAGGGGCCTGGGTGCGAGGAGCCGATAAGGTCTGGGTGATCCCCCATGAGTCGTTGCGCAGCGCGACCCGGCTCACCGGGCTGCACTGGCGGCGGCCCACCGACGAGGTGTTGGCCTACGGGCTCAGCGCGGCCCGGCGGAAATCGCTCACCCTGATCGCGGTTTCGCGGGCCAATGCCGCGGAGATGCGCCGGGATCTGGGCCTCGAGCCGGTCTGCATCCCCAACGGCGTTTGGCTGCCCGAACCGAGGGAGACTCCCCTGGTCAAGCAAATTCGTCGGAGAAAAGCCGACCACGACCTGATGGGGGCGATCATCGCCCGCTGGGACCCGGTCAAGAATCCGGGCTTTATGGCCCGGCTGGCCCAGGCCATGCCCGAGGGGGTCGGTCTGCTGCTGATCTCCTCGCCGGACAGCTTCTACGCCCCGCTGACCCGCTATAAGCTCATGCCCTGGCCGCCTTTCCAGCACCCGGGAGTGGAGGGGCTGGGCGAGCAGAAACCCGACGAACTCTTAGATCTCCAAAATGGCCCTTGGATATGGGGTCAGTAGAGGTTTTGACGTGTGCTTTAGGTATCTGACGGGGACTTCGGAGGCCTTCATCTACACGGCAATGAGACGCCTGATGGTGAGGAGGTTGGCTGCTGAAGGCTTTTAAGACAGTCTCTTATTTGCTTTCCCCACTCGTTTTGTGTTGTTGGCCGACCAGCCTTTAGGGGTACTCGTTAGAGCTGGTCTTGTGATTTTGGGAAGGTATGGAGGCCATCAAGCCAGCCTTTCCAAATGGGCCTAGCGCCACGCAAGCCTTTCTCGCGCAGCCGGGCCAGGAATACCCCAAGGCTATTGAGCAGAAAAAAGGTCTTGCCAAGGGCTCCAAAAGCATCCGAGCGCACCAACCAGGCCCGGTTGCGGGCCTCGAGGTAAAATACCTCATCCGAGGCGTTGATGGCTGAGCTATAGGGGTTGCTGGTTTTGTGCACGGTGAGGCTATCCTGCACAAGGTAGCCCACCCCCCGGCGCAGCAGGCGCCCGCTGTACTCGAGGTCGTCATTGTACAAAAAGTAGGCCGCTGTCGGCAGCGGGTACATCCGGGCTATTCGCAAATTGACCAGCATGGAGGCGTAGGTGCCAAAGCGAACCGGCATCAGACCGTGAGGGCGTGCTTTAAGCATAAGCCCGGGCCTACGGATATCCGGCCAGGGTATGCCCATAGGATGGACGCGTCCGTCCACCCAGAGCAGGCGGCTCAGCATCAGGCTGGGCTCAGGGCCAATACCTCGAGCCCGCTCTAAGCCCTGTAAAAGCTTCTGGAGGCTATCGGGCCTTGGATGGGCGTCGTCATCGAGGAGCCAGACCCAGTCGAAGTCTCTTCGGCAGGCCTCGGTTAGGCCAAAGTGAAAACCCCCAGCAGACCCGGTATTCGTTTCGAGGCGCACATGTTCAACCTGACGCTCTTCCAGAAGCGCCGAGGTGCCATCGGTAGAGGCGTTGTCAACCACGAGAACATGATCGGGAGGGCGATCCTGCGCGACCAGTAAGTCCAGGCACTCGGCCAGTAGGTGTTTGCGGTTGTGGGTCACCACCAAGGCCAATACTTTTTCGTTCATAGCATTGCTCGGATTTCTGCGGCGATTCTTGGTATCGCCCCCCGCGGGCCGTTGCGCTCCTTGCCGTCCCGCTGGGCGGCTTCGCGTAAGGGGCCATCTACGCTCAGGCGGCGCACCTCGTCGGCGATTGCCTCGGGCCGGGCTTCCACCAGATGCAAGGCCGCCCCCAGCAGCCGCTGCTGGCGCAGGGCGTTGGCGGGCAGGTACTGGGGACCTTGGGTGGGGAAGGCCACCACCGGGATGCCCATTCCCGCCGCCTGCTCGTTGGCCGTACCGGCGGTGCCGATGGCCACATGCCCCGCGTGTAGGATAGCCGAAAAGGCCCCCCGCAAGAGCCAGACGCGCTGGCCGCCCTGATGGGCAATGGCCGTTTGCTCGTCCTGGAGGGTCAGTGCCCAGCCCTCAGGTAGGGGCACGCTGGAGAAGTCGGCAGCCCAGGCCACCAGGGGTTGCAGCTCGGGAAGCAGCGCCGCGCTTTGCAGCATAAGGGGCAGGCTGAAGCGCACATCGGCCCGGGTGCCGGGCAAGAGGACCAGCACCCGGCGCCCATCCAGCAGCCTGCTCAGATCGCGCTCCGGGGGGCCCAGGGCGTCCATGGCCATGCTGCCCACAAAGCGGGCTTTGTGCATACCGAGCCGATGGGCCCGCCCCTCGGAGAGCTTGTCCCGCACGTATACTGCCCGCACAAAGCGGTGCATCCAGCGCTCATAAAACATGTAGTCCTCTGCGCCGAACTGATTGAGCTGACGCAGCCGCTCCCAGACGCTACGGCCTCCCACGTAGTAGTGCGAGATCTGCGGCTGGAGGTGGAAGAGGGGAACCCCGCCCGAGCGCGCCGCGATCACCCCCACGAACAACGAGTAAGCATCCCCTACCACCGCCACCGCGCCCACCTCCTTGCCTTTGCGGTAGCTGGTCTTCCACTGGCCCAACGATTTCTGGATGAGCCCGGCCCGCAGGTCGGCCACCAGGTTCTCGAGGCTGTTGAAAGGGAAGCCCCCGGAGGGGAACTCGAGGTGCGGTCCCAGGATCTCAGCCCCACTGCCTTGGTAGGCCTTGCCGGTCCCCACCAGGGGAAGAGCTTGCGCCGGAAGTTGCAGGTGACGGATCAAAGTCGCCCCGATGAGGTCTTCGGCGTGGCCGCCCGAGATGACGAGAACGGTGTTCGGCATGGGTTTAGGGGTCGAGGCTCAAGAGACTTCGACCCACCGACAGCCCGAGGTGGAAGGCGGGATGGGGCCGATAGAGGTGATTGGCCATGGTCTGGGTACGGATGAGCTTTTGCCCAAAGATCGAGCCGGGGAGGTGCTCGAGCCGGGCTTGGCTGGGGTTGTGCAGAGGGCCCGCGAAGGGTTCGAAGCCGGTGACCAAGACCGCCATAGCCTGTCCAGTTTACCTTCCGGGCGTACAATCGGAAGAGGTCGAACCGCCCACCTCGCTCTTGGGTGGGCCGCGCCCCTACGTTTGCACCGACACCAGACATGGCTACCCAGACCAGACCAGCTCTCCTCAACCACTACCTGCCGGGCCTGCCCCAGGTGGCCCGCGCCCGGCTCTTCGCCCAGACCGAGCCCCCCGCGGTTTTGCTGGTGCCCGAGCACCGCCAGGGGCTATACCGTGACCTCGAGCCCTTCGGGGTGGGGGTCTACCTCAACCCCGGCCTGGAGGCCTGGGGAGAGGCTAGGCTGGTGGTCTTCGACTACACCGCGGCCCTCGAGCCCTTCCCCGCCGACCCCTCGGCCTGGCGGCTGGTGCTGGAGGTGGGGCAGCGTTACTCGCGCGAAGACCTGCTCGACCGGCTCACCCGCATGGGCTACCTGCGCGAATCCGGCGAAGAGGAAGCCGGTTTTCGGGTTCGTGGCGAGATCGTGGAGGTCGGGGATATCCGCCTGGACTTCTTCGGCGACCAACTCGAGACCATCCAGGTCGCCGGGGAGCACCAGAAGCGCTGGGTTCTGGGGGCCAAGCCGGGCAAGGCCGAAGCCTGGGACTCGCGGAAGATCCTGCATTTTCCCGGCCCGGTCTTCCTGGATACGCCCTCCTTGGCTCCGGCCGAGCTGTGGCGACACCTCGAGGGCCGCGACCTGGTGACGTTCGGGCTGGGCGGCCCCGAACTCCCCAAGCTCGACCTGGGGTACCAGGCCCTGCCGCCGTACCGGGCCCGCTTATCGCAGTTCGTGGAGGAGGTGCGGGGCTGGACCGAGCACAACTACGGGGTGGCCCTCTTCTACAAACACGCCAAGAGCCGCACCTATCTCGAGGGCAAACTGCAGGGTCTAGAGGTCCGACGCGCCGGACGGCTCGAGACCAAGCCCGGAACCATTACCCTCATCCCCGGATGGTTCGAGGGGGCTTACCTCGACCCGGGGTCGAAAACCGTCTACCTCACCGAGCCCCACCTCTACGCCTTCGGGGCGGGGCAGGCGGTGGCGGGCCGGAGGATCGTGGGCGGGGAGAGGGGTGACCCCTCGGCGCTCGAACCGGGTGACTACCTGATCCACCCTGAGCACGGCATCGGGCAGTTCGTGGGCCTCGAGCCGCGGGAGGTGCTGGGGGTCAAGCGGGATTACCTGATCCTGCAGTACGCGGGGGAGGCCCGCATCTACCTCCCGGTCGAGCAGCTCCCGCTCCTCAAACGCCACCCCGGCACCACCGACGACCCGCCCCGGCTTTCCAGCCTGGGCAAGGGCGAGTGGAAGAAAGCCCGCGAGAAGGCCCAAAAGGACGCCGAAGAACTGGCGGCGCGGCTGTTGGTGCTGCACGCCAAGCGCGAGGCCACCCCGGGGAGGGCCTGGGCTCCGCTACCGGAGTGGGACCCGCTCATCGAGCAGAACTTTCCCCACACCCTCACCCCCGACCAGGAGAGGTCGCTGGAGGACACCTTCCGCGACCTCGAGGCCGCCCGTCCGATGGACCGGCTCATCTCGGGGGACGTGGGCTTCGGCAAGACCGAGGTCGCGCTTCGCGCCGCCCACCGGGTCGTCGGGCACGGGGCCCAGGTGGCGATGCTGGTGCCCACCACGCTGCTGGCGGAGCAACACACCCAGACCTTCAAGAGCCGCTTCGCCGGGCTCCCGGTGGGGGTGGAGGGGCTGTCGCGCTTCAGCTCCGAGCGTGACGAGCGGCGCATCCTGGAGGGGCTCCAGAGCGGCTCCGTGGACATCGTGATCGGGACCCACCGGCTCCTCTTTGGCGACCTCAAGTTCAAGGATCTGGGCCTCCTCATCGTGGACGAGGAGCACCGCTTCGGGGTGGCCCAGAAAGAGCGCATCCGGGAGATGGCCGAGGCGGTGGACACCCTCTACCTCTCGGCCACCCCGATTCCCCGCACCCTCTATAGCGCCCTGGTGGGCTTGCGTGACCTCTCGAGCATCCAGACCCCCCCACCGGGGCGCAAACCCATCCAGACCGTCCTGGCCCCCTACGACCCCAGCCTGGTGCGCGAGGCCATCCTGAACGAGGTCGAGCGGGGCGGGAAGGTCTTCTACGTCCACGACCGGGTGGCGACCATCGGGGCCCGGCACCGCTACCTCGAGCACATCGCCCCCGAAGCCCGCATCGGCGTGGTCCACGGGCAGATGCCGGAGGGCCAGATCGAGGAGGTGATGCTGGCCTTTTCCGAGGGGGCTTTCGACGTGCTCCTGGCCACCACCATCATCGAGAGCGGCCTGGACATCCCCGAGGCCAACACCATGGTGATCGAGCGGGCCGACCGGCTGGGGCTCGCGGCCCTCTACCAGCTGCGGGGCCGGGTAGGCCGGCGCGACCAGGAGGCTTACGCCTACTTCTTCCACCCGCCCCGCCTCACCGAGGGGGCCGAGCGCCGCCTGGCGGCCATCGCCGACCTCTCCGACCTGGGCTCGGGCCACCTCCTGGCCGAGCGGGACATGGAGATCCGCGGGGTGGGAAACCTCTTAGGCCCCGAGCAGCACGGGCACATCCGGGCGGTGAGCCTCGAGGTCTACACCGAGCTCCTGGCCGAGGCCATCGCCAAGCTCAAGGGCGAGGTCAAGGAGCCCGAGCGCCACGTCACCCTGGACCTGGCGGTCTCGGCCCGGCTCACCCCGGAGTACATTCCCTCCGCCGAGGCCAGAAGCCGCACCTACGGCAGGCTGGCCGAGGCCAAAAAGCTGGCCCAGGTTGCCCGCATCGCGAACGAGCTGCGCGAGCGCTACGGCGAACCCCCGGCGGAGGTCGAGAACTTTTTGGCCCTCACCCGGCTGCGCCTGTTGGCCGAGGCCAAGGGCGTGGTCTCGATCACCGAGGACCTCACCTGGCTGCAACTGGTCTTCGAGCGCTGGCCCCTCGACTACGACGCCAAGGCGCTACGGGCCATGCCCTACCGGATCGAACTCACCCAGTACCCCCCCGGCTTCCGCATCGCCAAGAAGGGGCTGACCCAGGAGCAGTACGCTGGGGCGATCAGCGAGTTGTTGTATTTGCTGGCGTGAACCTCACCCGCACCGTCCTGCCCATCACCGCCCGCCGCGAGTTCGACGCCGTCTTCAGCGATCACCGGGGCGGGTGTTGCGGCCCATCAACCCCTGCCCCAGGGAATTCCAATCGAGCGCTTCCCACACCTTCAGGATCACCGGGTGGAGGATGGCCAGCCCGCCCGGGGTCGCCCCGATCCGCTGGCCTCGAGCCCATAGCAGTCCTTGCGCCTGGAGCCCGGCCACGACCCCCTCGAGCCCTGGCCAAAGCTCCAAGCCGGTTCGCCGCTCGAGCTCGCCCACGTCCACGCCTTCGCGTAGCCGCAGCCCCAGCATCAGGGCTTCCTTGGCGTGCTCGAGGGGGCTGACCGGCTCGAGGCTGGGTGCCTCGCCCCCCAGCCAGCGGGGAAGCGGCGGGTTGGTGAGCCGAACCGAGTAGATCCCCGGCCCCCCTGGATACTGCCCGCTGGCCCCCGGCCCCAAGGCCCCCCAGAACCCGGCCTGCCAGTAGATCCGGTTGTGAAGGCTCTCCTGTCCGGGTTTGGCAAAGTTCGAGACCTCGTAGCGGAGGAACCCGGCCTGGCCCAAGATCTCCTCGGCGGCCTCGAAGGCCGTCGCCTCGAGGTCACCGTCTAGCTCCACGCCCCGGGCTGCGAAGGGGGTACCCGGCTCGATCTGGAGGGTGTAGGTCGAGACGTGCCCGATCCCCAGCCGGGCGGCCTCGCGCAGGTCCGCCGCATAATCCTGCCCGGGTAGGCCCAGGATCAGGTCCACCGAGGTACGCAATCCCGCCTCCTGGCTCATCTCCACCGCCTCGAGCGCCCCTCTGCGCCCGTGCGTGCGGCCCAGGGTCTTGAGCACCCCCTCCTGGAAGCTCTGCACCCCGATGGAGAGCCGGTTCACCCCCAGGTCCCGCAGCAGCGCCAGCCGTTCCCGGTTCAACGTCCCTGGATTCGCCTCCAGCGTCACTTCGCCCATGGAGTGAACGTCCCAGGGAAGAGCCTGAAAAAGCCGCTGGAGTTCGCGGTTTCTCAGGAAACTCGGGGTCCCCCCGCCGAAATAGAGGGTTTGGGGCGTCTCGGGGAACTGGGCGTGGAGGGCTCGAGCCTCTTCGGCCAGGCGCTCGAGATAAGCCTCCACCACCCCGCCCTGCCGCCGCACCACGTGAAAGTCGCAGTACGGGCAGAGGGTGGGGCAGAACGGGACGTGGACGTAGAGCCCTTCGATCATCTCAGGGTTCGCTCGAAAAAGGCCTGCACCCTGGCCAGGAAGCTGGCGTCGGTGCGGCTGCCGCTGGGGAAGGTGTGGCGGGCGCCCGGGTAGCTGAAGCACTCCGCGCTTTTGCCCAGGGCCTTGAGCTTCTGGCCGATCTCCACGCTCCAGGCGTAGGGCACCTGAGGGTCGGCGGTGCCGTGGTGGACGCTGAAGGCGGCCTGGGTGCGGCCTAGGTAGTGGATGGGGGAGATCTTGGCGAGTTCCGA
Source organism: Meiothermus sp. (assembly GCA_040290145.1). Taxonomy (GTDB): domain Bacteria; phylum Deinococcota; class Deinococci; order Deinococcales; family Thermaceae; genus Allomeiothermus. The sequence goes on from PSML01000010.1 coordinate 33,556, forward strand.
GGCCGGGGTGTTCAGCTCGGCCAGGCCCCGCCGCCCACCCGAGAACACGTAGTAGATCTGCCGGGCGTTCTTGGCCTCGTCCCCCGACATCGAGCCGTAGAGCACCACCGCCCGGATCTGGGGGTCCACCACCGCCACCCGGATCGCTACACCCCCGCCCATGCTGTGCCCCCAAAGCCCAATCCTTTTTCCATCGGCTTTTCGCAGCGGGCCGGGCTTGCCCGCCTGGGCCCGCACCATCGCGGCCAGGTTCAGCACCTCGGTGGCATAGCTGACCCTAAAACGGCCTTCCGGGCTGCCCTGGGAAGGGGGGTGGCCTTGGTAGTTGGGGTGGAGGACCACGTAGCCCATCCGGGTGATGGCGTCGGCGTAGCGGGTGGTGTAGGTGAGGGTCTGGTAGGTAGCGGGGTTGACGTAGCCGTGCAGCACCAGCACCACCGGGTAGGGGCCAGCCCCGGTGGGCACGTTCATGAAGCCGTAGAGGGTGAGGCCATCGGAGGGGTAGCGGATCCGGTAGCGGGTGAAGACAGGGTTACGGGCCATCACCCGCTCGATGGTGATCTGCCCGCCGCCGTAGGTGCGCTGGGAAAGTTCGTCAATGGTCAGGCCGCTTTGGGCCAGGCCGAGGCTTCCGACGAGGAAGAGGCCGGTGAGGGGACGCCACATAGCCAAAGCCTATCCCGTGGGCTCGAGCCCGGCCCGGCCCGGGGTTACACTGGGGGCGACCGTGGGCCGGTTCTACAGCCCTGCGAACTTCTCCAGGGCCCGCTTGATCGCCGCTACCCCGCGTTCGAAGTCGGCGATGCGGATGTTCTCGTTGGGGCTATGCACCCGGCTGCCGGGGTAGCTGATGCCGATCGCCACCACCGGGGCCTTCAGATGGTGGGTGAAAGGGTACATCGGGCCGCTCCCGCCCGAGCTGAGGTGCACGACCGGCTCGGTGCCGTAGACCTCGCGCAGGGCTTCCACGGCTTGCTGGACCCAGGGGGCTTCCAGGTCGCTGCGCGCCGGATGCTCCCCGACCTCGAGCGGGATCACCTCGACGTCGGAGAAGCCCTGCTTGTCGAGGTGGGCGCGGAGGAGATCCACCACCTCCACCGGGTCCTGGTCGGGGACCAGGCGGAAGTCGAGCTTGGCCAAGGCCTCGGCGGGCAGCACGGTCTTGGAGCCGGGGCCGCCGTAGCCGGAGTGGAAGCCGTTGATGTTCACCACCGGCTCCGCGGCCAGGCGGCGGTAGAACTCGAGGCCTTTGGCTCCGCCCAAAAATCCCTCCACCCCGTAGACCTGGGCGATCTGCTCCGAATCGTCGGGGATAGCCTCGAGGCTTTTCCACTCGGCTTGGGTGAGGGGGCGTACCTTGTCGTAGAAACCTTCGATCAGCACCTTGCCGTCATGGTCGCGCAAGGTAGCCAGGGCGGAGGCCAGGCGGTAGATGGGGTTCTGCACCACCGCGCCCAGCGAAGAGTGCAGGTCGTAGCCCGCCGTCCGCACCCGCAACTCCACCGCCGCGATGCCTTTGAGGCCGCAGTAGACCAAAGGCCGCCCGGCGGTGTCCACGCTGCCGAACTCCCAGATCACCGCGTCAGCCTGGAGGCGCTCCCGGTGCTGGAGCACGTAGGCCTCGAGGTTGGGACTGCCGATCTCCTCCTCGCCCTCGACCACGAACTTGACCCGGAAGGGGAGGCTGCCGTGCTCCTCCACGAACCACTTGAGGGCCGCCAGCCGCGAGGTGAGCTCGCCCTTGTCGTCGCTGACGCCCCTGGCGTACCAGTGCCCGTCCCGCTCGGTGAGGGTGAAGGGGGGGCTCTCCCACAGCTCGAGGGGGTCGGCGGGCTGTACGTCGTAGTGGTTGTAGAACATCAGGGTAGGGCCATCCTCCCCACCTTCGGCGTAGACCACCGGGGCTTTGGGGGTGGGGTGGATCTCCGCTTTGAGGCCCAGGCCCTCGAGCAGCTCAGCCACCGCCTGGGCGGTCTCGGGGATGGCCCGGTCCTCCGCCGAGACGGTGGGGAAGCTCACCAGGTGGGCCAGGGTTTCGCGGGCGTACTGATAAACATGTCGGGGTAGTTTCGCCATGCTAAAGTAAACCATACTATGGTCGAGCCCACTGTGGCACTCTATGGAGCCACCTTTGAAAAGGCCGTGGGGTTGCTCGATGAGCTTCTGCGGGAGAGCGGAGCCCGGTACGCCATGCTGGTAGACCGCAAGGGCTTTGTGCTGGCCCACAAGGAAGCGCTCTGGGCCCCCCGACCCCCTGCGCTGGACTCCTTGGCGACCTTGGTCGCGGGAAACGCCGCGGCCACCCAAGCCCTGGCCAAGATGCTGGGAGAGTCGCAGTTTAGCGAGCAGGTCCACCAGGGCCAGACCCAAAGCCTTTATGTCGAAGGAGCCGGGGAACACGCGCTGCTGCTGGTGGTCTTCGACAACTCCACCCCAGTAGGCCGGGTCAAGCTCTTCGCCCGAAAATCAGCCCAAGCCCTGGCCAGCTTGGCCCAGGAATCTCTGGTGAGCCCGCAGAAGCTCGGCATCGACACCGAGTACCGCGAGGGGGCCAGCGCCCTACTAGACGAGCTTTTTGGCAACTAAGAGGCGAGGGGATATGGAAGTCTGGCCGCGAGCGATTCATTTCCTACAGGCAGGCGCAGCATGAGTACCATCAACTTTGCCGCACGGGAGATCAACTTCAAGATCGTCTACTATGGCCCTGGTATGTCCGGCAAGACCACCAACCTCAAGTGGGTGTTCCAACAGGTGCCGGAAAACCGCAAAGGGGAGATGGTCTCGCTCGCCACCGAGGATGAGCGCACCCTTTTTTTCGACTTTCTCCCGGTGGACTTGGGCGAGGTCAAGGGCTTCAAAACCCGCTTCCACCTCTACACGGTGCCGGGCCAGGTCTTCTACAACGCCAGCCGTAAGCTCATCCTGCGGGGGGTGGACGGGATCGTGTTCGTAGCGGACTCTGCCCCCAACCGCCTCCGGGCCAACGCCGAATCCATGCGCAACCTGCGGGAGAATCTGGCCGAGTACGGCATCCGCCCCGAGGATGTGCCGCTGGTGTTGCAGGCCAACAAGCGCGACCTTCCCGATGCCCTCCCGATGGAGATGATTCACGCGGTGATTGACCCCGAGGGGCGCTATCCGATCTTCGAAGCGGTGGCCAGCAACGGGACCGGGGTCTTCGATACCCTCAAGGCGGTGAGCCGCCAGGTGCTCTCCAAGGTGGTGGCCCAGACCTGAGGGTGGGTAAGACGCGAAACGCAAGACGCAAAACGCAAGACGCAAGACGTAAGACGTAAGACGTAAGACGTAAAAATCAAGACGCGAGGGGCGAAACGCGGTAAGCTAGCCTCGATGAAAGCCACACCGCTGACCGCTGCGCATCGAGAACGAGGGGCCAAGATGGCTCCCTTCGCTGGGTACGACATGCCCATCCAGTACACCTCGATCACCGCCGAGCACCTGGCCGTGCGCGAGGCGGCGGGGGTCTTCGACGTGAGCCACATGGGCGAGTTCTGGGTACGCGGAGCCCAAGCCCTGGACTTCCTCCAGTACGCCACCCTCAACGACGCCGCCAAGCTCAAGGTGGGCCGGGCCCAGTACTCGATGCTGCCCAACGGGCGAGGCGGGGTGGTGGACGATATCTACGTCTACCATACCGGTGAGGGGGAGTACCTGGTGGTGGTGAACGCGGCGAACATCGAGAAGGACTGGAACCACCTGCAAAGCCTGGCCAAAGGTTTCCGGGCTGACCTCGAGGACGCCTCCGAGTCCACCGGGCTCTTGGCCGTACAGGGCCCCAAAGCCGCCCAGGTGCTCCAGACCCTGTGCGACGTGGATCTCTCCAGCAAGAGGAAAAACGACACCTTCACCGCCACCATCGCCGGGAAACCGGCCCGCCTGGCCCGCACCGGCTACACCGGCGAGGACGGCTTCGAGGTCTTCACCGAGGCGGGGGACCTAAAGGCGGTCTGGGATGCCTTGCTCCAGGCCGGGGTGACCCCCTGCGGCCTGGGGGCCCGCGATACCCTGCGGCTCGAGGCCGGCTTCCCCCTCTACGGCCACGAACTCACCGACGAGACCAACCCCCGCTGTACCCCCTTTGGCTGGGTGGTCAAGGAGTACAAGGAGTTCTTCGGGAAGGCCGCCCTGCTCGCGGGCGGGTGTGAAGAGGTGCTGGTGGGGCTGCTGCTGGAAGAGGGCATCCCCCGCGAGGGCTACTTGGTGCGCTCCGGTGGCGAGGGGGTGGGCCGGGTTACCTCCGGCACGATCTCGCCGCTGCTCAAGAAGGGTATCGCGCTGGCCTATGTCCGGTCGGGGGCCGTGTCCGGGAGGCTGGAGGTGGAGATCCGCGGCAAAACCTACCCGGCCCAGGTCGTGAATCCCCCCTTTGTCGGGCTAAAATAACCCCTGGAGGCCATCTGATGAACTATCCAACCGACCTGCGTTACACCAAGTCCCATGAGTGGGTGCGGCTCGAGGACGGGCTGGCCGTGGTGGGGATCACCGACTATGCCCAAGACGCTTTGGGCGACGTGGTATTTGTGGAGCTGCCGGTGCCGGGCAAAAAATACCAAGCTGGCGAGGCGGTGGCGGCGGTGGAGTCGGTCAAGACCGCCTCGGACATCTACGCCCCCCTAGCCGGGGAGGTGGTGGAGGTCAATCCGGCCCTCGAGGAGACCCCCGAACTCCTCAACCAAAGTCCCTATGGGGAGGGCTGGATCTTCAAGCTGCGTCCGGATAACCTGGCCGACCTCGAGACCCTGATGGATGCGGCCGCCTATCAGGCCTTTGCGGAGTAGCCTGGAAGACTTTCTCATCTCACCGTCCCCTGTAAGCTCGCCCCTATGGACTACACCCCCCACACCGAGGCTGACCTGAAGCAGATGCTTGAGCGGGTCGGCGCAAAAGACCTCAAGGACCTCTTCCGCGACCTTCCCCAGGCCATCCTGGACCCACCCCTCGATCTCGAGCCGGCCAAGACCGAGGCCGAGCTGATGCGGCACTTACGCGACCTCGCGGCCAAAAACCAATCGGCCCAGGCTGGGTTTTTGGGTGGCGGGATACGTTCGCACCATATCCCCGCGGTGGTCCCGGCGCTGGCGGCCAGAGCGGAGTTTCTCTCGGCCTACACCCCCTACCAGCCCGAGGCCAGCCAGGGGCTTTTGCAGGCCATCTTCGAGTACCAGACCATGATCTCGGAGCTCACTGGCCTGCCGGTGGCCAACGCCTCGATGTACGACGGCTCCACGGCTTTGGCCGAAGGGGTGCTGTTGGCCCTGCGCGAGAGCGGGCGGATGCGGGTGGCGATCCTCAAAGGCGTCCACCCCGAGTACCGCCGGGTGGTGAAGACCTACCTGGACGCGATCGGGGCGGAGCTGGTGACCATCGCCTCCCCCGCCGACCCCCTTCCCCCCGAGACCGGGGCGGTGGTGGGGCAAAACCCCGACTTCTTGGGCTCGGTTCATAACTTCACGGCCCTTGCCCAGGCCGCCCACGCTGCGGGGGCCCTCTTCGTGGCGGTGGTGGACCCCATCTCCCTGGCGCTGCTCCAGGCCCCCGGCGAGTACGGGGCGGACATCGCAGTGGGCGAAGGTCAGCCCCTCGGCAACGCGATGGCCTTCGGGGGGCCGCACTTCGGCTTCATGGCGGTGCGCGCCGACCTAGTGCGCCAGCTTCCGGGCCGACTGGTCTCCGAGACCACCGACTTGGACGGCAAGCGCGGCTACATCCTGACCCTGCAGGCCCGCGAGCAGTACATCCGCCGCAGCAAGGCCAAGTCCAACATCACCACCAACGCCCAGCTCACTGCCCTGATGGGCGCGGTCTACCTGGCTGGGCTGGGGCCAGAGGGCCTGAAGGAGGTGGCCACCCGCTCGGTGGCGATGGCCCACGCCCTGGCGGAGAAGCTCAGCCGGATCCCGGGGGTCGAACTGGCCACACCCAAGCCCTTCTTCAACGAGTTCGCCGTGCGGCTGCCCAAGGATGTGCTCGAGGTCCGGGCGGCCCTGGCCCGAAGGGGCATTGCCGCGGCTACCCCGGTTCCTGCCGAGTACGGCCCCAACCTGGCCCTCTTGGCCTGTACCGAGCAGCACACCGAGGCCGACCTGGACAGCCTGGCCGAGGCTTTGCGCGAGGTGCTCGAGTGAGGTGCGCAAGCCGCCGGCGACGTACGACCTTGGATTGGGGTGTGAACCATGATCGCTGAAAAGAGAGAGACCCGCATCGAATCCCCGCTGATCTTCGAGAAGAGCGTGCCGGGCCGCCGGGGGATCAAGCCGCCCAAAGCGCCGGATCTGGACTTGGCGGCCCTTCTGGGTTCCCAGAACCTTCGCGCCCAGCCGCCCAAGCTGCCCGAGGTGGACGAACTCACCCTGGTGCGCCACTACACCGGCCTCTCCCGCCGTCAGATGGGGGTGGACACCCACTTTTACCCGCTCGGATCGTGCACCATGAAGTACAACCCCAAGGTGCACGAGGTGGCGGTGGGCCTCTTCGCGGACCTGCATCCCTACCAGGCCCCCGAGACCGCGCAGGGGGCGCTGCAACTGATGTACGAGCTGCAGCAAGACCTCTGCGAGATCACCGGGATGGACGCCACCACCCTGCAGCCCGCCGCCGGGGCCCAAGGGGAGCTGACCGGCATCCTCATCATCCGGGCCTACCACGCCAGCCGGGGCGAGGCCGAGCAGCGCCGGGTGGTCTTGGTCCCCGACTCGGCCCACGGCTCCAACCCCGCCACGGCCAGCATGGCCGGGTACACCGTGAAGGAGATCCCCTCGGGGCCGGACGGGGAGGTGGACTTAGAGGCCCTCAAGGCCGAACTCGGGCCGCAGGTGGCCGCGATCATGCTCACCAACCCCAATACTCTGGGGCTTTTTGAGCGCAGGATCCTGGAGATCGCCGAAGCCGCCCACGCAGTGGGGGCCCAGCTCTACTACGACGGGGCCAACCTCAACGCGGTGATGGGCATGGCCCGCCCCGGCGACATGGGCTTTGACGTGGTGCACCTCAACCTGCACAAGACCTTCACCGTCCCGCACGGGGGCGGCGGCCCTGGTAGCGGCCCGGTGGGGGTGAAGGAGCACCTCGCGCCCTTCCTCCCGGCCCCCCAGGTGGTGAAGAGGGGCGAGGCCTACCGGCTCGACTACGACCTCCCCCACAGCATCGGCCAGGTCAAGAGCTTCTACGGGAACTTCGGGGCGCTGGTGCGGGCTTATGTCTACATCAAGATGCTGGGCGCTGAGGGCATCAAGAGGAGCGCGGCGTTGGCCGTTCTGAGCGCCAACTACCTCAAGGAACTGCTCAAAGTCGAGGGCTTCCGCATCCCCTACGACCGCACCTGCATGCACGAGTTCGTGGCCCAGCCGCCCGAGGGCGTCCGCACCCTCGACGTCGCCAAGGGGCTCCTCGAGATGGGCTACCACCCGCCCACGGTCTACTTCCCGCTCATCGTCAAGGAAGCCCTGATGGTCGAGCCGACCGAGACCGAGAGCAAGGAAACCCTCGAGGCCTTCGCCCGCGCCATGGGCGAGGTCATCCGCAAGGACAAGGAGTGGCTCGAGGGCGCCCCCTACACCACCCCCGTCCGCCGCCTGGACGAGGTGCAGGCCAACCGCAGGCCCAAGCTGCGCTGGAGTCCGGGGGAGTAGAGACACCCCAGGTCGGCCCGTTCGTGGGCGGGGAGAGCCTCGCGCCGCCGGAGGGGTCACCCGGCAGGGCAGCCCGGACAGCGACCGTAGAGCACGATCTCGTGGCGCTCGGCCAGGAAGCCGGGGGGGGCCAGGCGCTCGAGGTTCCCGGGGCAGTTCTCGATCTCGAAGACCCTGCCGCAGACCGTGCAGCGGAAGTGGTGGTGGTGATGCTTTCCCGCCAGCTCGTAGCGGGGGGTCTCGCCGGGAAGCTCGACGACGGTGATCTGCCGCTCCTCGAGCAGGCCATGGAGGGTTCGGTACACGGTGGCGATCCCCAGGCCGGGTACTCTTTTCTGGGCGGCCTCGAGGACCTCCTGGGTGGAAAGAGGACGCCCCGACTCCCGCAAAACCTGGCGAATGGCCTCCCGCTGTCGGGTATTGCGCTGCATAGGCTCAGGATAGCACCTCTCCTTGACAAAAATGATATCTCATTATCAAATAGCCTTGTGAGGATCTTCGAGCGCGCGTGGCTGGGCTTGGCGGTGTCTCTCGGGCTGGGAATGGCCCAGCCTCTTCCGGTAGCGGCCACCACGGGTTTTATTGGGGATATGGTGCAAAGCGTGGGCGGGGAGCGGGTGCGGGTCGCGGTGGTGGTTCCCCAGGGGGCCGATCCCCACAGCTTTGAGCCGCGGCCCTCGACGCTGCGGGGGATTTCAGGGGCGCGGGTTCTCTTCGCCAATGGGTTGGGTCTCGAGCCCTTCCTCAGTAGGATCCAGCCCCAGCTACCCGAGGGAGCCCGCACGGTCAAGCTGGCCGAGGGGATGCCGGGGCTGATCCGCTCCGATGATGGCGAGCACGGGGGGTATGATCCGCACCTGTGGCTGGACCCCGCCTACGGGGTGCGCTATGTGGAGCGGATCCGCGATGTACTCTCGCAGCTCGACCCTGCGGGGCGCGAAGCTTACCGGGCTCGAGCCCGGGCTTACATCGGCCAGATTGGCCAGGCCGACGCCCGGGTGCGCGAGTGCTTGCAGAGCGTCCCCCCTTCGGCCCGCAAAGTGGTGAGCCAGCACGAAGCCCTGCTCTATTTTGCCCGGTCCTACGGCATCACCCTGGTAGGCTCGATCGCGAACTTCGCGGGTCAGGAAAAAGGCCCTCAGACCTTCGCCCGGCTGGCCCAGGAGATGAAGAAGCAGGGGGTGAAGGTGGTCTTCGCCGAGCCGCAGTTCAGCCCTGCTGAGGCTCAAGCCCTGGCCCAAGCCACCGGCGCCAAGGTGGGGCGCATCTACTCCGACGCCTTCGACGCTCAGGTGAACACCTACCTGGGCTTGATCCGCTGGAACGGGCGGGTGGTGTGCGAGAGCTTCAAGTAATCCAAGCCCTTGACCCTGGCCCATAGACCCAAGACCATATGCTCTATGCACGTCTTCCGCCTGAAGGGCGATTTCGAGACCCTGGATGCCTACTCCCCGCTCCTTTTCGATCTGGGGGCCAGGGGGCTGGAGGAGAAGCCCGGCGAGGTCTGGGCCTACTTTCCCGCTCGCCTGGAACTCCCCCTCCCCGGTGAGTGGGCTGAGCTAGCCGACACCGACTGGCTC
>PSML01000121.1:0-5680 GCA_040290145.1 Meiothermus sp.
TGGTCCCCGCCCCTTGGGCGCAAATCGGGCCCGGCCATTATGACACGGCCATAATAGCGGGGTCAAGGCTTGGTGATACCCAACGCCGGTGCTATACTCTTTCGGATGGACCGCATCATCGTCAAGGGAGCCCGCGAGCACAACCTCAAGAACATCACGGTTGAGCTGCCTCGCGGGAAATTCGTGGTGATCACCGGCGTCTCCGGCTCGGGGAAGAGCACCCTGGCCTTCGACACCATCTACGCCGAGGGACAGCGCCGCTACGTGGAGAGTCTCTCCTCGTACGCCCGGCAGTTTCTGGGGGTGATGGACAAACCCGAGGTCGAGAGCATCGAAGGGCTCTCGCCGGCCATCTCCATCGACCAGAAGACCACTTCCCACAACCCCCGCTCCACCGTGGGCACGGTGACCGAGATCCACGACTACCTGCGGCTGCTCTTCGCCCGGGTCGGTACGGCCTACTGCCCCCACTGCGGGCGGGCCATCGAGCGGCAGTCGGCCAGCGAGATCACCGACCGGCTCTTCGCCCGGCCCCAGGGCACCAAGGCCATCCTGCTGGCCCCGGTGGTGCGCGGGCGCAAGGGCGAGTACCGCAAGCTCTTCCAGCAGTTGCAGAAGGAGGGCTACGCCCGGGCCCGGGTGGACGGGATCATCTACACGCTCGAGGAGGCCGCCGACCTCAAGCTCGAGAAGTACGAGAAGCACGACATCGACCTGGTGGTGGACCGGGTGGTGCTCAAGGAGGAAGAACGCCCCCGGGTGGCCGAGTCGGTGGAGTTGGGGCTGTTGCGCGGCGAGGGATTGTTGCGGGTCCTCTACCCCGAGGAGGGCCTGGAGGAGCTTTACTCGGAAAAGTTCGCCTGCCCCCAGCACGGCAGCGTGCTGGAAGAGCTCGAGCCGCGCATCTTCTCCTTCAACGCCCCCTACGGAGCCTGCCCGGACTGCTCGGGGCTGGGCTACAAACAGGAGTTTGACCCCGATCTGATCGTCAACCCCGAGCTCTCCCTGGCCGAGGGGGCCATCATTCCCTGGGCCAAGGGCCGCGACACCGGCAAGGGCTACCTCTGGGACCGGCTGCGGGCCCTCTCGGAACACCTTGGCTTCGACCTGCGCTCCCCCTTCAAAGACCTGCCACAAAGCGCCAAAGACGCCGTGCTCCACGGCCTACCGGGGCCTTTCGAGGTGGTGTTCAAACGCAACGGGCGCGAGACCTTGCGTTTCACGGTGAGCTATGAGGGGGTGATCCCCTGGCTCGAGTCCCGCTACAACGAGACCGAGTCGGAGGGATTGCGCGAAGCACTCCAGGCCTACATGAGCCTGAAGGCCTGTCCCACCTGTGGCGGGACTCGCTACAAGCGCGAGGTGCTCTCGGTCAGGCTGGGCAGCTTCAACATCGCTGAGGTCTCCAATCTGCCGGTGCGCGAGGCCAAGCGCTTTTTCGAAGCGGTGGTGGAGGGCCGGGCGCTTCACGAATCGGAGCGGATGGGGGCCTACCGCATCCGCCTGGAGGGGCTAGCCGAGCCGCAGGAACCGCGCGAGCTGAGCGCGATGCAGCACCAGATCGCCCTGCCCATCCTGCGCGAGGTGCATAGCCGGTTGGGCTTCCTCGAGGATGTGGGCCTCGATTACCTGACCCTAGACCGCGGGGCCAACACCCTCTCCGGCGGGGAGGCGCAAAGGATCCGCCTGGCCACCCAGGTGGGTTCCGGTCTGACCGGGGTCCTGTACGTGTTAGACGAGCCCTCGATCGGGCTGCACCCCCGCGACAACCTGCGCCTGATCGGGACCCTCAAGAAGCTGCGCGACCTGGGCAACACCCTGCTGGTCGTCGAGCACGACGAGGAGACCATGCGCGACGCCGACTGGATCATCGACATGGGGCCGGGGGCTGGCGTCCACGGGGGAAGGGTGGTGGCCGAGGGCCAGCTGGCTGACATCCTGAACAACCCCCAAAGCCTCACCGGGGCCTACCTGCGGGGCGAAAAGTACATCCCGGTACCTCCGGTGCGGCGCAAGGGCAACGGCAAATGGCTCATCGTCAAAGGAGCCCGTGAGCACAACCTCAAGAACGTTGACCTACACATCCCGCTGGGTAAGTTCGTGGCCATCACCGGGCCTTCGGGTTCGGGCAAGAGCACCCTGGTCCACGACATCCTCTATGCGGCGCTGGCCCGCGACCTGATGCGGGCCAAAACCATCCCCGGTAAGTTCAGCGGGCTCGAGGGCATGGAGCACCTGGACAAGGTCATCGAGATCGATCAGTCCCCCATCGGACGCACCCCGCGCTCCAACCCCGCGACCTACACCGGCATCTTTGACGAGATCCGCGAACTCTTCGCCAAAACCCCCGAGGCCCGCAAGCGCGGCTACCAGAGTGGGCGCTTCAGCTTCAATGTAAAAGGCGGGCGCTGCGAGGCCTGCGGCGGGGACGGTACGGTGAAGATCGAGATGCTCTTTCTCCCCGACCTCTATGTACCCTGCGAGGTGTGCAAGGGCAAGCGCTACAACAAGGAGACCTTAGAGGTCAAGCTGCGGGGCAAGAGCATCGCCGACGTGCTGGACATGACGGTAGAAGAGGGGCTGGAGTTCTTCCAAAACGTCCCCACCATCGCCCGCAAGCTGCAGTTGATGGTGGATGTGGGCCTCGATTACATGAAGCTGGGCCAGCCCTCCCCCACCCTCTCCGGCGGCGAGGCCCAACGCATCAAGCTTTCCACCGAGCTAGGCCGCAAAGCTACCGGGCGTACCCTCTACATCCTCGACGAGCCGACCACCGGGCTGCACTTCGAGGACGTCGCCAAGCTCTTGGCGGTGCTGCACCGGCTGGTGGACGCAGGCAACACCGTGGTGGTGATCGAGCACAACATGGACGTGGTCAAGACCGCCGACTGGGTGGTGGACCTGGGGCCGGAGGGCGGGGCCCGGGGCGGGGAGATCGTAGCCGAGGGGACCCCCGAGATGGTCGCGCAGAAGGCGGGGAGCCCCACCGGGGCCTTCTTGCTCAGGATCCCCCAGATCGTGCAGAAGGTTCAGGTGGCGGCAGATTAGAGCCTTACCCACCCACGTGGACGATCGGGCGGCGCTTGAGGTTAGGCTCAGCCTTGCGCAGAATCTCGTGGGTAAGGGGAGGGATATCCCCTTCACCAAAAAGCACAAAACGCAAGGCCAGCTGTAAGGGATTTCCCTCTGACCACTGGAAGTAGATGTGCGGAACTTTGCCGGTGAGGTCGCGTATGTAGAGCGCCAATGCGGCGATGGCGTTGGCCACCGCCGGGGCCTCGGTGCGCAGCACCGGGTAGTCGCCCACCTCGAGCCCCCGCACCCGCAGGGTACCGGAAAACTCCGAGGCATCGATCACCCCCACCTCGAGGAAGAGGATGGGCTCCTTGGGGGGCAGATGGGTGAACTCGCGCACCCGTTTGGCCTTCTCGATGTATTCGTAGGCCTTGCCGGTCTCGCGGTGATGGGCCACGAGGCGAATCTCCCCCTTGATCCCCTCGATAAATCTCCGGGCTTCCTCATCCAAGATCACCTCGTTCACCCGTAGCTCGGTAGACCGCAGTACCCGCGAGATGAAGGAGACCACCACGATGGAGGCCACAAAGATGCTGGCGATCTGGAGGCCGCCGGGCTGCTCGAGAATGTTGACCACCAGGGTATACACAAAGATCAGGCTGATCAGCCCGAACGCCACCGCCCCGGCCTGCTGCTTTTTGTGCAACGCCGAGAGGGTCACCGCCACCGCCGCCGAGGTCATCAGGGCCAGTACCCCGGTGGCGTAGGCGGCGGCCTGAGCCTCCACGCTGGCCCGGAAGATGACCGTGACCACGAAGCAGATCGCGGTGTAAATGAGGGCCAGGGGGCGGGTAGCCCGAGCCCATTCCGGGGCCATCCCATAGCGGGGGAGGTAGCGCGGCACGATGTTCAAGAGCCCGGCCATAGCGCTAGCCCCGGCGAACCACAGGATCAGGATGGTAGAGAGGTCGTAGAGGGTGCCGAAGAACTCGCCCAAGTAGCGGTGGGCCAGATAGGCTAGGGCCCGTCCACTGGCCTGGCCGGTCGGCTTGACCACCGTCACCTGCCGGGTGTCCCCGCTCTCGGTCACGCTCACCAGGAGGGTGATCTCCCCCCGAGGACCGAGGGAAACCCGCTCGCTAAAGCTTCCGGTGCGGTTCGGCACATGGTAGGTGAAGGTGTCTTGGGGGTTACCGCTCAGGGGCACATCCACCGTCGAGGCCCCACTCCGCAGCTCACGCGAGACCGAGGTCTCCGGCCAGAATTCGCTGGCGGGGATCAGCCAGGTGGTCACCAGGCTGCTGGTGATGAGCATCACGCTCATGATCAGGGCGGCGGTGGTGAGCAGCTTGCGCGAGTTGCGAATGCGCCCCTTGGGGTGCGCTGGGTCGTCGTCCGGGTCACCCTTCACCAAGGGCATCACCACCACCCCGGTCTCGAAGCCACTAAGCCCCAGGGCCAGCTTGGGGAAGACCACGAGAGCCGCCAAGACAACCGCCATGGTGCTGGAATAGCTTTGGTTGATGAGGCCCACCCAGTGGGTGATCACCTCGCGCTGCTGAAAAGCCTCCAGCAGCCCGGTCACCACCACCACCAGGCTTAGCCCGATGTAGACCACCACCAACACCACCGCCACCCCGATGGCCTCGCGAAAACCCTTGAGAAAAATAGCCCCCAGCAGGCCGATCAAGACCAGGGTGAGACCAACCTGATAATCCCAGCCTCGAGGCCAGAAGGGGTTTTCGATGATGTGTTTGGAGGCGTCGGCGGCAGAGAGGGTAATGGTGATGACGAAACCCGTGGCCACGAACCCCAACAGGGCCAGCACGAACACCTTGGCGGTCCAGCCGCCCAAGAGTCGCTCGAGCATGGAGATCGAACCATCCCCGTGGGGGCTCTCCTCCGCTACCCGACGGTACATCGGCAGCGCGCCAAAAAGCGTCACCAGCACCAGCACCAACGTGGCGAAAGGGGAGAGGATCCCTGCGGCCAGAGCGGCGATACTGGGTTGGTAACCCAGGGTGGAAAAGTAGTCCACCCCGGTCAGGCACATCACCCGGTACCAGGGATGGGTCTGGTGAACCTCCCTTTCCGGCTGGTGATAGCTGTCTCCTGGGCTATGTTGCCCCTCGGTGAGCCACTTTTTGAAACGCCTGCGGAAAAGTCGCCAGTAGGTTTGGGACTAGGCCATAGCATTGCCTACCGCATAAGTGTACTGCGAATTACAGGGTTTGCCCGTCAGCACCCGCACACCCGTCAGGGAGGGCCCAATCAAGCTCCGGTTGGACGCTGAAGCCGGGCTACCAGCGCTCCTGCCGCCAGTACGGCCACCGAGACCGCAAACCCTGCTTCCAAGCTGCCCGAGGCGTCGATGAGGAGCCCCGAGAGCCAGGGTCCCAGGCTCTGCCCCGCGGCGAAGATCACCGTGAAGATCGCGATCCCGTAGCCCCACTGCGAGGGGGACAAGGCTCGGCGCACGGCTGCGGTAATGGCCGTGACCACCGACAAAAACGAGCCGAACAACCAGGCCGAGCCGAGCATCGGCGGGAAGGCCTTGGAGAACAAGGGGATCGCCGCACCCACCGCGATGGTCAGCAGGATCAGGCTCAGCGCACTGCCGTCACGGCTGTTTTGGATGCGCCCACCCCACACCCTCCCGCCCCCC
>PSML01000011.1:0-29370 GCA_040290145.1 Meiothermus sp.
TGGTAGCCTCTCCCCCGGCGCTACCGCGCTCGCCCTGGCCTATAGCCCCGATGGGAAAACCCTGGTGAGCGGCGACGACGACGGGCGGGCTTGGCTGTGGAATGCCACCAGCGGGCGCGGGGTGGGGGCGCTCGAGCCCTTTGCCGCCTCGGTCCCCGCGCTGGCCTTTAGCCCCGACGGGAGCCTCCTGGCCAGCGGGGGCACCGACAAAACCGTGCGGCTGTGGGACCAGGGGGGCCGCCTGCTGCGAACCCTGAGCGGGGCCTCGCTGGCCCTGACCACCCTCGCCTTCAGCCCGGACGGGAAAACCCTGGCGGGCGGGGGCCAGGACGGGTGGGTCCGGCTGTGGGAGGTCGCCAGCGGGAAGCTGCTGCGCCAGCTGGGTCCACACGGCAATGGCGTATGGGCGCTGGCCTTCCACCCCACCCTGCCGCTGTTGGTGAGCGGGGGCGGGGACCGGCTCCTCAAGTTCTGGGACCCCGCAACCGGACGGCTTCTGCGCGACTTCCGCGCCCACCCGTCCACCGTGCTGGCGGTGAGCTTCAGCCCCGATGGAAAGACCCTGGCGAGCGCCGGGGCCGACGGTACGATCCGCTCCTGGAGCCCCCAAGGCCAGCCTCTGCAGCGCTTCCCTCCACCCCAGCCCGGCTACACCGGACAGGGCGACCTCGCCGAGCCGGGCCACGCCGGAGCGGTGTACGCCCTGGCCTATAGCCCCGATGGGCGGCTTCTGGCGAGCGCCAGCCACGACAACACCCTCAAGCTGTGGGACGCCCGCACGGGCCAGGAAAGGCGGGTTTTGCATGGCCATACCAACGCGGTGCAGCGGGTGATCTTTGCTCCCGACGGAGGGCGCTTGCTCAGCGTGGGGTGGGATAAGACCCTGCGCCTTTGGAGCCTAGGCGGCGACCTCTTGCAGACCGTGCCGGGTTTTGTGCGACCCATCCAGGCCCTGGCCTGGAGCCCCCGGGGTACCCTCGCGGTGGGCAGCGGCAACAGCCAAGGAGGGGGGACCATCAGCCTGTTTCACCTGAGATAGGGCCCGCGCCTACCTCGAGCCCGGTCAAGGCGGCTTCGTCCACACCGGTACGTGCCGCAGCAGCTCGGCCAAGCGCCGCACCCCTTCCGCCAGGCGGGGACCTGGCCGGCCCAGATAGGCCTCCTCGAGCGGGAATACCTGGCCCTGGCGAATGGCCGGGACGTCCCAGGCCCGCCGCAGTACCACCTCGGGCCGCAGCTTTTTCACCCCGCACCACGACACCGTGATGAGGTCGGGCTGGGCCGCCTCCACTTCGCTCTGGCTGAGCGGCTTGGAGCGCACCTCGAGGTGGGCCAAGGCATTCTGGGCCCCCAGGGCCTCGAGCATCCCCGTCACCCAACTCTTCCGACCCGCGGCGATGACCGGCCTGGGCCACCACTCCACCATCACCCTGGGCGGGCGCACCCAGTGGGGCAGGCCGCCCCTGGCCTGGGCGATCATCCCCTGCATGCCCCGCACCACACGCTCCCCCTGGGGGGGCACCCCCAGCACCTCGGCGAGGCGCCGGATGTCGGCATACACATCCGACAGGGTCTCGGGGTCGAGGACCACCTGGGGGATCCGGCGCCTCTCCAAGCCCTCCACCACCCGCTCCATGCCGGGGACCGAGAGGCTCGAGAGCACCAGGTCGGGGCGCAGGGCTTCGACTTTGTCCAGATCCACCTGCAGGTCCGGGCCGACCCGGGGCAGGCGCGCGACCTCGGCGGGAAAGTCCGAATGGTCATCCACCCCCACCAGCCGGTCCAAGCAGCCCAGGGCCCAGACCATCTCGGTGTTGGAGGCGGTGAGGCTGACCATGCGCATACTAGCGGCGTCCCTTCACCCGCCACCCCTCCTCGGCCAACCCCTCGCGCTTGTTGACCACCCTGGCCAGGGTAAACAGCAGGTCGGAGAGGCGGTTGAGGTAGCGCAGGGCCTCGAGGTTGATCTCCTCCTGGCGGGCCAGGCTCACCACGCCGCGCTCGGCCCGGCGGACCACGGTGCGGGCCAGGTGCAAGGCCGCGGCGGCGGGGTGGCCGCCGGGGTGGATGAAGCCGGTGAAGGGGGGGGCCTCCTCCTGGTAGCGGTCGATGAGGGCCTCGAGCCGCTCCACGTCCTGTGCATCGAGGCGGGCCAGGTTCTTGGCGTAGGGAGAACCCTGGCGGGTGGCGAGGTCGGCGCCTAGGTCAAAGAGGGCGTTCTGGAGGTACTCGAGGTCGCCCCCGATGTCGGCGTGAGCGGCGGGGAGCAGGCTGCGGGCCAGCCCGATGGCGCTGTTGGCCTCGTCCACGGTGCCGTAGGCCTCTACCCGGGGGTGATCCTTGGGAACCCGGTCGGCGCCGTAGAGGCCGGTCTCCCCCCCATCGCCGGTTTTGGTGTAGATCTTCATACCTCCACTTTACGCCTGCTTCCGCAGCGACGGGCGACCCTGCCCCTCCCCGGACAGGCGGGGAGGGTTCTTGAGCGGCGATCTACTGGCTGAGCTTCTGCCGGATCAGCGAGGCTACCCCTTCGGAAGAGAACGCCGGGCTCGCCGAGTAGGGCCTGAGCTGAATGTCAATGTTGCCGACGTTGTTTCCCGCGACCGGGATGGGGTCCGGATAAGCCCCCAGGGGTTCGTTGTCGTACTGCCCGTTGCCGTTGAGGTCCTGGAAGGCCGCCGCCAGGTAAGTCCCGGGCTCGAGGCCACCGATGGAGTAGGGGGTTCTCTCCTCCTTTTGGGTAACGCTGTTCACCTTCGAGCGGTTGAGGTCTACCGCCAGATCCCCCCCTACATCAAAGCAGCTCGAGGTGGTACAGAAGAACGCCACCACGTAGGTCGTGATCGATTTGGTAGGCGGCGGCGGGGGCGGGGGCGGCGTCGAGCCACCGGTGAGGGCTTTGGCCGCATCCACCAAGCCTGCCCCGCAGTCGCCCGCCGAGGGGCGGTTGCACTGCTGTGCGGTCAGGGGCGTCGCGCTGGCCTTGAGCTTTTGCAGCGCTTGGGTATAGGTGATCCCAGGGTTCTGCGCCTTCATCAGCGAGACGATCCCGGCCACGTGCGGTGCGGCCATCGAGGTGCCCTGGTAGAAGGCGTAGACCCAACTCCCGTCGGCATCGTCCTTGAGGGTGCTCAAGACCCCGGCGGGATAGCTCCGGCCCCCAAAGGTGAAGCTCTGGTTGGTGTCTCCCCCGGCGGCCATCACGTCGATGCGCGGGCCGTAGTTGGAGTAGGGGGCCCGGGCTCCGGTAGGGCCGACCGCCCCCACCGTGATGACCCCCGGGCAGCTCGCCGGGGAGAACCCGGAGGCGTCCTTGTTGTCGTTCCCCGCCGCCACCACCACGATGGTGCCCTGCCCGTTGGCGTAGTTGATGGCCTGCTGCAAGGCCGGGTCACATCTTCCTGGCCCCCCCAGGCTCAGGTTGATGACATCGGCCTTGTTGGGGTTGGGCGGAACCCCCCCCACCGCGCCGCCCGCCGCCCACTTGATGGCGTCCACGATGTCGGCGGTGGTGCCGCCCCCCTTGCCCAGCACCCGGATCGGTACGATCTGGGCGGCCCAGTTCACCCCGGCCACGCCCTTGTTGTTATTTGTAGCCGCGCCGATGGTACCGGCCACGTGGGTGCCGTGGTAGGAGTTCTGTTCCCCGGCCCGCTCGGCATCTCCCGCATCGGTGGGGTCAGAGTCCCGGCCATCCCCGTCATTGGCGATGGCCGGATCCGAGATGAAGTCATAGCCGCCCACCACCCTGCCCTTCAGGTCGGGGTGGGGCAGGATCCCGGTGTCGATCACCGCGACCTTGGTGCTGGCCGAGCCGGTGGTGGTATCCCAGGCCGCCGGGAGGTTCATAAGCCGGTAGTGCCACTGCGCTCCGTAGTAGGGGTCGTTGGGCTCCGCCAGGGCCCGCCAGATGCGGTTCGGCACCGCGTACTCCACGTCGGAACGGGCCGCGATGCGCTGGGCTAGGGCCAGGGTTCCGGCTCGATCCAACCCCGCCGCCCGGTAAAGCTGGGTACGCTCGAGCGCCAAGGGCCGCACCGCGTTCAAGGTCTGGCCGTTCACGCTGAGGCTCGAGACCGACTGCAGGCTCACCGTGGGCTTGAACTTGACGATCACCTCCCCCAGGGCGATCTCCTCACCCCGGCCAGCGCCCAGGTCGTTGTGCAGGGCAGGGTTGATGGCCCCGTTCCCAATGGCCCCGGGAGCGATCACCACCCCCGAGATCGAGCCCGGTCCAGCCGGCGGGTTGGAGGGGCAGGCCGTCAGTACCAGCGCCAAGAGCGGAAGAAATCTACGCATCCCATAAACCTCCTGCTCATCAATCTGCCCTACCCCGCGTTACCCGGGCGTTACCAGTGTATCCGGACCGGTCATCCCCCGAATAGCCCTGGCCTTACCTGACCCGACGGTCAGTTTTTGCCCTAGGATAGGGGCATGGCCCAAGCCCTACCCAAACGTTCAGAGTTGCCCAAAGAACAGCAGTGGAGCCTCGAGACCGTATTCGCCGACGAAGCCGAGTGGAAAAAGGCCTTGGAGGAGGTCTCGGCCTCGCTGGGCGAACTCAAACCCCTCGCCGGGCGGCTGGGGGAGTCGGCCCAGACCCTGCTGCAAGCCCTGCAGACCCGCGACCGGCTGAGCCTGGCCGCCCAGAAGGTGGGGCTTTACGCCTCGCTTCAGCTCTCCACCGACGGGGCCAACCCCACCTACGCCGCCATGAACGCCCAGGCCAGCAGCCTCCTGGCCAAGGTGAGCGCGGCGGCGGCCTTCATCGTGCCGGAAATGCTGCGCATCGAGCCCGCCAAGCTCGAGCAGTTCATGGCCCAAGAGCCAGAACTCGCGACGTACCGCCACCACCTGGAACGCCTCCAACTGCGCCGCGCCCATATCCGTAGTGCCGAGGTCGAGGAGCTCATGGCCCAGGTCGGCGACCCGCTGGCTAGCCTCAGCGCGGCGGCCGCCGCCGCCACCAACGCCGACATGACCTTTCGCCCGGTGGAGTCTGACGGGATGCGCCTGCCGGTCTCCCACGCCACCATCGGCGGGCTCTTGGTCCACCAGAGCCCGCGGGTGCGCCGGCTGGCCTGGGAGCACTACGCCGACGGTCACCTGGCCCTCAAGAACACCCTGGCCACCACCCTCCAGGGCAGCATGAAGGCCTTCGTCTTCCAGGCTAGGGCACGGAACTACCCCAGTTCGCTGGAGATGTCCTTAGCGCTCAACCACATCCCCAAAAAGGTCTACGACAACCTGCTCGAGACCTTCCAGGCCCACCTCCCACTGTGGCACCGCTACTGGGCGATTCGCAAAGATGCCCTTGGCGGAAGCCTCCACACCTACGACGTACCCACCTACGACGCCCCCGCCCCCCTTCGCAGCGGCCCCACCCTCTCCTTCGCCGAGGCCGCCCTCCTGGTCTGCCGGGGGATGGAACCTTTGGGGCCGGAGTATGTGGAGCCGATGCGCCGGGGGCTTTTCGAGGAGCGCTGGGTGGACTGGGGGCTCAACCAGGGCAAGCGGGCCGGGGCTTACTCCTCGGGGCTCAAGGGGACCCACCCCTTCATCTTCATGAGCTTCCAGGACGACCTCTTCTCGATGAGCACGCTGGCCCACGAGCTGGGCCACTCCATGCACTCCTACTTCACCCGCCTCCACCAGCCCCACGTCTACTGCCGCTACTCGCTGTTCGTGGCCGAGGTGGCCAGCAACTTCAACCAGGCCCTGACCCGCGCCCGGCTGCTCCAGGAAGCCCCCCACGACGACTTCAAGATCGCGGTGCTGGAGGAGGCCTTCGCCAACTTCCACCGCTACCTTTTCGTGATGCCCACCCTGGCCCGCTTCGAGCTGGAGTGCTATCAGAAGCTCGAGCGCGGCGAGGCCCTCTCGGCGGCTTGGCTCAACCGCCGCATGGCCGAACTCTTCGCCGAGGGCTACGGGGGCCAGGTCGAGCTGGACGAGGAGCGCTTGGGCTCGAGCTGGATGAACTTCTCCCACCTCTACTCCCCCTACTACGTCTACCAGTACGCCACCGGCATCTCCGCGGCCAACGCCCTGGCCCAAGACGTGCTGCGGGAAGGCCAACCCGCCGCCCAGCGCTACCTGGAGTTCCTCAAAGCCGGGGATTCGGTATTCCCCCTGGAGGCCCTAAGGATTGCCGGGATCGACATGGAAAGCCCCGAGCCGGTCCGGCGAGCTTTCGGGGTGCTGGAGGGCCTCATTGACGAGTTCGAGCGGCTGGTCTCCCCGTCCTGAGGGGGGTGGGCTCACCTCCTTGGGACCTGGTAAAAAGCGTCCAGGAAAAGCCCCAGCTGCTCGCCCCAGGCCTCTTGCTCCCGCATGGCCTGCTCGAAGGCGATGGGCTCCATCACCAGTTGGGGCAGCCGCAACCAGCCCAAGTAGTAGCGCCCCGCCAAGCCCGGTTCGGCTAGCCTCGAGCGCTCCTCCAGGGTGAGCAGATCCTCGAAAGCCTGGGGGGAACTCAGGGCGGGGATGCGCAAAGAGGCGCAGCGGCGCAGAAAGGCCTTCATGGTGCCGGGGTTGGACCAGAAACCGTAGTTGAGCTCTTCGGTCAGCCCCTCGATCTGCGTGAGCAGATGGGGGTCGCCTTGCCGCGACACCAGCTTGCGCACCAGCTCGCCCCGCCTCAGCCGCACCCGGGCGTACTCGCTCAGGCCCAAAAGCCGTCCGGGAAATTGACCCGCTGCCGCCCTCAGACGGTGGGCGACGACGTAGTCCTGGTACTCGCGGTAGGGGTCCATGCCCCCATTGTCGCCTCGCGCCGGACTAAAATAGCAACATGGACACCAAAGGCTGGGTGCTGCGGGCCGTGGGCAGGCTGGGTTTGGCCAGCCAGGGGGAGATCCAGCGTTGGCTGGACGAAGAGGGCGAAACCCTCTCGCGCCAGGAGTTGAGCCAAGCCCTCGAGGCCCTCCTGCGTGAACAAAAACTGGAACTCCAGGGCGAACTCTACCGCATAAGCCGACCCAGCCGCCAAGACGCCTTCTCCAAGCTGTTCAACGACTAGCCCTAAAGCCTCGCGGCGTCCGGTGGGACCTCCCCCTTCCCTAGGGGGCGCTCCATACCCCACTCGAAATCAAGATCCCCTGGGCGCTACGGATGGCCTCGAGGCCCGGGTACACGTAGACCCAGACCAAGACCGGCCCCGCTTCGGTGTGGGCGGTGGTGGGGATGCGCAGATACTCCCTCCCCTCGTCCTCCAGCGAATCGAGAACGCTGAGGGCGAGCTCGAGGTCTTGAAACCACTGCACCTCGCCCCAGACCCGCCCGTCCGCCTGGACGATGGCGGGATAGCTGTAGGGCCGGAGCCGACTTTGCGGGATGTGAAAAAGCTGAAAACCCTCGAGCCAGCCCAACTCCGAGCGCTTCCAACCGGCCTGCTGAGAGACCGGGAAGTTGCGCTCGCCCTGTTTGAGGGTTCCATAGACGAAGACTGCGGAAGGGCCGGGCCGAAGCACGAGCTAAAGCTTAGGGCCTGGCGCTTTTCGCTTCCAGCCCCTAGCGTCCCAGCAGAAGAACCACCACCGGATATTCGCCGTCCGGCAGGGCCAAGAGCTTGCGCACCTGCTCGTCGTAGAAGGTCTCGGCGGGGTAGGCCATCAGGCCCAGCGAGGTAGCCGCCAGCATCACCAGGCTCACCGCGTAGCCGGGCTCGAGGAGCCCATACTTGTACCCGCGCAGCCCGAACACGGCCTCGCTACGCTCGGGAACAGCCGTAAACACCAGGAGGGTGGCCGAGCTCTCCACGGCTTCCAGATCCATCAGCGCCGCACGCCAGGCCTCTATATCCACCCGGGTGGAGAGCTGCTCGAGTTGGTGCTGTTTGGCCGCGTAGTGGTAGGTACCGGGGAAGGTGTCTTGCAAGCGGTGGGCCACCACGTAGACCTCGAGCGGGTAGGCGTTCCCTGCCGAGGGGTAGCCCCGCCCGCCCCGCCGCACAGCCAGCGGGGAAAGGGCCTGGGAAAGCTCGGCCTGGGTGATGGTAGCCCCTACCCGGGGCTGGGTCGGGATCAACCGCGAAAGCACTCGCCACACCGGGGCTCCGCCGTCTTTGGCGGGCTCGGGGAGGTCCACCGACTCGAGCGGGCTGGCATACACCTTAGCCGCCGGAACCCGTTTACCCGGCAGGTCGTCGCCGGGGAAGAGGCGGGTGAGGCGATAGAACAGCTTGCCAGGGTGCTTATCCATAGGTAATGCCATGGGCCGAAGCTGATCGCTGGTCGGAAAAGATTCTAACCGAAGTCGGGCGTTTGTGCTCTTAAGAACCGCTAGAAGCGCATCGGGACGGACGGGGGTCCGTGCACCGGGAGGACCATCCTCGACCGCCTAAACGTTGGTTTTGGATCATACGCTGTGTCGCCCCGGCTTACGGGAGCAGCTCGAGCACCCCAGCCTCGAGCGCCTCCACCGCCTGCCGGACGCGCCACTGGGCCTTGTCGCGCACCCCCGCCAGGTTCGACACCGCCCGTAGCTCGGCCCCAGGTAG
Source organism: Meiothermus sp. (assembly GCA_040290145.1). Taxonomy (GTDB): domain Bacteria; phylum Deinococcota; class Deinococci; order Deinococcales; family Thermaceae; genus Allomeiothermus. Next base: position 8,501 of record PSML01000011.1, read on the forward strand.
CCCCAGCCACAAACAGGCCTGGGCGAAGGCCGCGCCCTCCATGTTCTCCACTTCGGCCTCCCACCTGCGCGCGAGCTCCCTGGCCTCGGTGGGGTTCTCCGAGACCAGGTCACGGGTCAGGAACTGCTTGCCGGGCAGACCCAGTTTCTCCTTTAGCTCGGCGGTAAAGGCTTGGTCCAGCGGGAAGCGGTTGTGATAAGGATCGGATCCCACCACCAGCGTGGGAAAGCCCAGGCCCTTCATGCCCCCCTCCCGCACACCCAGGTCGGCCTGGATCTCCTTGTCGGCCAGGGCACAATCGCCAATCTGCAAGCCCGAACCGGCATAGGCGCCCGCAATGCCAAAAAGCAGCACCCGGGCAAACCTGCGCCGCTGGGCAAAGGCCGCCAGGGTCATGGCGGTGTTGGCCTTACCGATGCCGCACTCGAGCCACACCCACCCCTCCCCCCGCAGCCCGGCCCTGCCGTGGAAGTCGAACCTACGGCCTTTGAGGAAGGCGGCCTCGAGGCGGGTGGGGGAGAGGAGCAGCAGGGGCTGAGCAAGCACGACGCATTAGCTTAGCATTAGCTAACAAGGCTTGCTTATCGCTAAGCATGCTTTGAGAGGATGAAGATGTGATTTATGCAGGAAGTCCATTGACAAAAAAAACAAATGCTACGCTACCCTCGAGGTACCTCAGAAGGGAGGTGAATTCAGCATGCGGGAGTTTAAATCCGCTTGGTTGCAGAGGTTATCTGCTTTCTCACTAATGGATGCTAGGCTGGCATTTCCTGATTGATTGGAGAGCTTGCCTGCGTTTTCGGTTTCGGTGGTTGTTAGGAGGTCGAAATGAAAGAATACATCGTTGCTTTACTGGATCACATCTTCTGTGTCTTAGGGTGGTGCTAGCTTGAGCTCAGGGGGTGCGGGGAGATTATCCCCACGCCGAACTGATAAAATCTGAATCGGCTAGGAAAAATAGATGCTAGCAATCGACTCAATTCAAAAAACCTATCGTTCCCGTAGAAACTTGGTAAAGGTGCTCACCGATGTTTCCTTACAGGTGCAGCCGGGGGAGGTGGTAGCGCTTTTGGGGCGCAATGGTAGTGGTAAAACCACCACCATACGTATTATTTGCGGTTTGGTGCTCCCGGATGCGGGTACAGTTACGATCAATGGGTTTGAGGTTGGACAACAACAGTATATGGCCCAGATGGGCGCCCTCATTGACACCAACCGAGGCTTGTATCCGCGACTTACACCGCTCGAGAACTTGCGCTATACCTGCGTCGTCCGGGGTATGACCGGTAAGGAGGCAGATGAGCGAGCCAAGTACCTTTTGGAATTCCTGGGTCTGTGGGAGAAGCGCAACGCACCAACCCAAACCCTTTCCAAGGGCATGGTTTCAAAGATGGCATTTGCTATTGCAATCGCCCACGACCCACCGTTCGTCCTGCTGGATGAGCCCACACTGGGGCTGGATATCGATGCTGCGGAGATGCTCGAGGAGCAGATCCTGGCCATGGCAAAGCAGGGCAAGGGTATTCTTCTAACCACCCACCAGATGGAGGTGGCTGCCCGGCTGAGCTCGCGAGTGGCCATCTTGGCTGATGGCATCATTGCTGTGGACAAACCAAAACAAGAGCTTCTAGAGATGTTTGCTGTGCAAAGCTATCGGATTACCTTCAGTGAGCCCACCACACTGCCCGATTTACCCTTCCAGAATAGGTGGGATGAGGCGGGTACCGTGCTCGAGGTTACCTTGGATAACCCCGACCAGATTTACGAGCTTATGGATAGGCTGCGCCCCAGGCCAATCAAAAGCATCGAGAAGCGGGAGGTGGAGCTGGCTGAGGTCTTTAGGGCCTATGCCCCCAAAAAGGAGTCGCAACATGCGCAGGCTGGCTAACCTGATCCGGGCCGAGTTTATGCGAACCTGGCTCGAGCTGGTACGCTACCCACTCCAGTTCGCACTCGGGCTACTCCTCGTTGGCGTGATCTTTTATTTGTTGCTGGGTTTTGCCAACCTTGCGGGGATTGCGACTGCCAATCAGACCCAGCTTACCAGGCTACTGGTTGGGTATCTGCTGGGCCTGGTCGCGCTTGTCATCATAAGTGCTCCGGCTACGCAGGTAAGCAAAGAAGCCAAATCAGGTACCCTCGAGAACATGGTCTTGTCGGGGCAGGGCTTGACTGCATTTTTCGTGGTGCAGACCCTCACCCGATTTTGGTTGAGCCTCATACAATTTGGACTGCTATTTTTTGTACTGGCCCACATTGCCCAGATCAGCTACACACTCAGTTGGCAAGTCCTACCGGCGCTTGTCCTCTTCTTGATCACAGCACTGGGCCTGGGGCTTGCATTTGGTGCTCTAATGCTGCTTTTCAAGGAGGTTAACAACATTTTCACGCTGGTTCAACTGCTGGTTTTCCCAGCAGTCATTGCTGAGCTGCCGCAGCTCGAGTGGTTTCCGCTTGTGCTGGGAGCAAGTGTGATTAGGAAGTTGTTTCTAGGTAATGCGGTTGAGCCCTTTACGTGGACTCTTCTGGTACTGGGAACAGTGGCCGTTTTCAGCCTAGGGGTGTTTTTGTTCCAAAGCGCCGATGTGGCAGCTAGAAAGCGGGGCCTCCTCGGGCACGAGTAGCCTCAGTCCACCACCCTAAACCCCAGCGCCTCGGCCCGCTCCACAAAGAACTGGATGTTCTCGCTTTTGGTCTCCCCGCCCAGGCTCTTGCGCTCATAGGCCCGCTCGGCAGCCAGGATCATGGTCTCGGCCAGGCAGGCCGGAACCGCCCCCTCGCCGAAGTGCAGGTCGAGGTTGCCGGTCATGGCGCCGGGCGGGCGCACCACCCCGCCGGGGATGACCCGCACGCCGGGGACTTGCTTCACGCTCTCGTGGACGTCAGGCGGCACGCCCTCGTCGTAGATCCAGGCGCCGGGCTTGACGTGCTCGGGGAAGATCACGGCTTTGGGGTCGGAGGTGGCGCTGAAGACCAGGTCGGCCTCCTTGAGGGCGGCGAGGTCGGTGGTGACGACCAGCTCGGGTACCTGGCCTTTGCGCTCGAGGTTCTTCTTCAGGCTCTCGGCGCTCTTCTCCAGCCGCTCCATGTTGCGCCCCACCAGGATCAGCCGGCCCACCAGCGGGGCGATCTGCCGGGCGATGCCGAAGGCCACTACCCCGTTGGCCCCCACCACCGCGGCGGTGGCATCTTTGAGCTTGCGCCCGGACTGCTCGAAGTGGGCCAGGATGCCGGGGATGGCGGCCTTGACCGTTCCGGCGGTGTAGGCCCCGCCGTTGGTGATCTCGATCTCGGGCACGGCCTCCTGCACCCGCTTGCCCTTCTCGCCCACCACGCTCCAGAAGGCCCCCAGCCCCAGCACCGTGCAGCCGAGCTCCTTGGCCAGCCGCGCGGCCTGGATGGCCTTCTGGGTGGCGAGCTCGGGGTTGGAGGTGATCTGGTGCGGCAGGAGCGGCACCGAGATCAGGTAGCAGCGGATCTCCCGACCGTCGGCGGTCTGGATGCCGCGCAGCTCGCCGTTCTTCATGGGCCGGATCAGGGCGGTGAAGCGCTCGAGCAGGTTTTGCGAGACCCAGCCCCGTTCCACCAGGGGCTTGGCCCAGCGGAAGCGGGGGCTCTGGAAGAGGTCCTCGAGGGTGAGGGGGTGGATCATGAAGGCGCACACCGCCTGCTTCTGCGAGGGGAGCGGCAGGGGCTGGCCCAGCTTGGGCTCGGTGCCCTCGAGGATCCGCCCCAGGTTCTCCTTGTACCGCCACAAGGCCAAAAGGGCCAGCCCCAAGCCCGCCAGCTTGCCCCAAGGGGCGATGGGCTGGGCCAGGGCGATCCATGCCGTCGCCAGGGGAATCGAGAGGGCGGCCAGCGAGGCATACCCCGATACGGCGTAGAGGGTCAGGGCCACCGCCAGGGGGATCAGGGCCAGCAGGTAGGGCATCCCCACGTTGGAGAGCGCGGCCAGGATGCCCAGCAGGATACCCGCCCCGCGCCCCCGCAGGGGGGTCTGGGGGGTCCAACGGGGCGGGGGGTAGAGGTGGCCCAAGTAGGCCAGGAGGGCCAGGAGAAGCCCCACCTCGAGCCCTGCTGCAAAGCGGGCCAAGTACACCCCTAAGAACCCCTTGACCACATCCGCCGAGAAGGCCAGGAAGAGCGGCCAGGCTCCTAAAAGGCGGATGGCGCTCTCGAGCCCCAGGTTATAGGCCGAGGCCTGCCGGGGGTCTTTCCCGGTGAGGCGGCGCACCGTCCAGAAACCCAGCGGTAAGGAGCCGATCAGATATGCCAGAATCGCCAGGACGACGACCACGGCCCCATCGTAAAGGAAGGTAGGGGGAATTCATGAATCCCCCCTACACAAATCAGGCTTGGCCCTAAGCGCCTTTGGCCTTGGCCACGAGCTGGGCGAAAGCCTCCGGCTCGCGCACGGCCAGGTCGGCCAGGAGCTTGCGGTCTACCTCGATCCCGGCTCGCTTCAGCCCGCCCATGAACACCGAGTAGCTCATCCCGTGCTGGCGGACGGCGGCGTTGATGCGCACGATCCACAGCTTGCGGTACTCGCCCTTCCTCTCGCGGCGGTCGTTGAAGGAGCGCATGGCCCCGCTGAAAAGGGTTTCGCGGGCCTTGCGAACGCTTTTGGAGCGCAGACCCCAGAAGCCTTTGGCCAGCTTCAGGATCTTCTTGTGCTTGCGGCGGCGGACAACTCCGGTCTTAGCGCGGGGCATGGTTCACCTCACTCGTAGGGAAGGAGTACCTTCACGCGCTCGGCCTCGCCCTCGGGGAAGGTGAAGCTGCGGCCTTTGGACCGGATCGAGCTGCCCGATTTGTGCCAGTTGAGGTGGCGCTTGCCGGGCCTCTTGGCGATGACTTTGCCAGTGGCCGTCACTTTGACGCGGCTCTTGGCGCCCTTGTGGGTCTTCATCTTCGGCATGGTGTTCTCCTTGCCGCCTGGAGTGCCGGGGTTTTAACCCGGTCTTTGGGAACTCGGCAGCCTGGCAAGTATAGCATGATCGCGCGGGTTCGCCAAATCTAGACGGAGCGGTCTGGACGAAAACCCGGCCCCCCTGGAGCCGGGTGGAATGGCGGGGGGAGTTTACGAGGCGGCCTGGGCCTTGCTGGCGGGGGCGATCACCATGTTCATGTCGCGCCCGGCCATCTCGGGCTTGAGCTCGACCACGGCGGCGGGGCCCAAGTCGGCCACGGCCCGCTCCAGGATCCTCGAGCCCAACTCGGGGTGGGCCATCTCGCGGCCCCGGAACATGATGGTGATCTTGACCTTGTGCCCCTCCTCCAAGAAGCGCTTGACGTGCCCGAGCTTGGTCTGGTAGTCGTGCTCGTCGATCTTGGGGCGGAACTTGATGCTCTTGACCTCGGTGCGCTTGGCCTTCTTGCGGGCTTCCTTCTCGGCTTGTTGCTGCTCGTAGCGCCACTTGCCGTAATCGAGAAGCCGCGCCACCGGCGGCACCGCGTTGGGGCTCACCAGCACCAGGTCGTACTCGCGCTCCTGCGCCATGCGCAGCGCCTCGCGGGTATCCACCACGCCTACCTGGTTGCCCTCCTCGTCAATGAGCCGCACCTGGCGAACCCGGATCCGTTCGTTGATGGGGACGTCCTTTATAAACTCACCTCTCCTCTCTTTGGCGATGCTACGCCGATGAATCCAAATGCCGGGTGTGACCCAAAGCTTTTGGATCCTGCTTTCGAGTGTACACGACGCTTCGGGCCGAATCAACGCGCTCAGGGCATCGCCACCGGGAGGTCCTCCAGGCGGCGGCACTCGGCCCCTTTGCACCTCGAAAGCTGGGCCAGCCGGGCCAAAAGGCGCTGGAGTAGGGCCGGGTCGGCTTGGGCCTGGACCCTGGCCATCGAACCCCACCCGATGAGCCCGGCCAGCAGCAGTACAGCCATGACGAGCGCGATCCGGCGCATACTTTGCCCCTAGCTAAAAATAGGCCGGCTGGCTTAAGCCGGGCTGAAGGGCCCAACTGCCTTAGCATGGAAGCATGAAGGTTTTATCCGACGACCGCGGCGGTATCCGCGTCCTGACGATGAACGACCCCACCCGGCGCAACCCCCTCTCGCCCGAGATGGTCTCGGGACTCCTGGAAGCGCTCGAGGCCGCCGAACGCGAACCCGCGGTGAAGGCCGTGGTCCTGACTGGGGCCGGGCAGGCCTTCAGCGCGGGGGCCGACCTGGAGTTCCTCAAAACCGTCACCACCGCGGGAGCCGAGGCCAACTACCAGCACTCCAAAGAACTCCTGCGGCTTTTCCACCGGGTCTACACCTTTCCCAAGCCCACCGTGGCGGCCATCGGCGGAGCGGCGGTGGCGGGCGGGGCGGGACTCGCCACGGCCTGCGACCTGGCGGTGATGAGCGAGACCGCCCGCATCGGCTACACCGAGGTCAAGATCGGCTTCGTGGCGGCTTTGGTGGGGGTGATCCTGGTGCGCAACGTAGGGGAAAAACACGCCAAGGAACTGCTGCTCTCCGGGAGGCTAGTCTCCGCCCAGGAAGCCTACCGGATGGGTCTGGTGAACCGGATCGCACCGGGCGAGGGAGTCTTGGACGAAGCGCTGGGGCTGGCCCAGGAGGTCATCGCCGGGGCCCCCACCTCGCTCGCGCTCACCAAGGAACTCTTGAACGCATTGCCGGGGATGGGCCTCGAGGACGGCTTCCGGCTGGCCGCCCTGGCCAACGCCTGGGTGCGCCAGACCGGCGACTTGGCCGAAGGAATCGCGGCTTTCTTCGAAGGGCGAGCGCCGAGGTTCTGAACACGCCGGGCTCCCGATGGTCAGCCTCCCGGCCAGACCGCCCGGGTGGAGTTTGGCCGGAAGGCACGCCTCTGCCCGGCGGTCTACCCCGCCAGGCCGGAAGGAGCCATGCGCAAGATCTCCAGCGGCACCGGGCGAGCCACCCCGTAACCCTGGGCCAGGTCGCACCCCGCCTCACGCAACCAGCCCAGCTGCTCGGAGGTCTCCACCCCCTCGGCCAGCACCCTGAGCCCTAGGCCGTGGCCGAGGGCGATGAGGGAGCGCAGGATCTCCTCGTCGCGGGAGTCCTTGCCGATCCCCGCCACGAACATGGGGGCGATCTTGAGCAGGTCCACCGGGAGGCGCTTGAGGTCGGCCAGCGAGGAGTGGCCGCTGCCGAAGTCGTCTAGGGCGATCCGCACCCCCAGGGCCCGCAAGGCCTCGAGGTTGGCCATAGCCCCCTCGCCGCGCACCCCACCGCCGAGGGACCCCACGGGGCTTCGCTCCCCAACAAAGGCCGCCGGGATCTCCAGGCATAGCCGCGCGGGCTCGAGCCCGCTTTCCTCCAGGGCCTGGCGCACCCACTCCACCATCCCCGGCTCACCCAGGCTATGGGGGGAGAGGTTGACCGAGATCTTAAGGCCCAGCCGGACTGCCTCCAGCGCCGAGCGCCGCAGGACGAAACGATCGAGGTCGCGGATCAGACCGCTCTCCTCAGCCAGGGGGATAAAGGCGCTGGGCATGACCAGCTCGCCCACCCGATACCAGCGCAGCAACGCCTCGGCCTGGTCCAAGGTGCCGCTCTCCAGGTCCAGGACGGACTGGTAGTGCAGGGTCAGGTCGTCTTCCTCGAGGGCCCGGTGGAGCGCCGACTGCAGGGCCAGCCGATCTTGGGTAGGGTGGTCGTGATCGGGGCGGTAAAAGGCGAAGCCCGAGCCATCCTGCTTGGCCCGGCCCAAAGCCGCATCGGCAGCCCGCAGGAGCTCCTCGAGGTCGGCCCCATCCTCCGGGTACAGCGCCACTCCCAGGCTGGCCTGTATGTATACCTTCTCCCGGAGCCCGAACGGCTCACCAAAGCTCAGCAAGACCCGCTTGACGACCTCGGCTACCCCCCCCACGTTGACATCGCTCAGCAGCAGGGCGAACTCGTCTTTGCCCAGGCGGCAGACCATATCCCCGGCCCGCAAGTCGGCCTGCAGCCGCTCACCCACCTGCTTGAGCAGCAGGTCGGTGAGGGGCGGCCCCAGCCGGTCGCTGATCTCCTGGAAGTGGTCCAGATCTAATACCACCAGGGCCATTCCCATCCCGGTGCGGTGGGCGCGGGCCATGGCGGCCTCGGCGACCTCGCGGAGGAAGCGGCGGTTGGGCAAGCCGGTGGGGGGGTCATGGTGGGCCATGCGCTGGATCTCGCGGCTGGCCCTGTGCAACAGTGCGTAAAGGGCCACAAACAGCAGGGCGAACAGCCCCAACGACCCACCCCAGACCAGGGCCCGGATCCGCGAGATGCGCTCCCCCACCGGGGCCAAGGGCCGGTATACCTGGTAGGCCCCCACCACCTGGCCGGCTACCTTGACCGGGATGGAAACCTCGAGCCACCCCGGCAAAACCCTGGCCAAAGCGACCCCGCCCGCGAGGGCCTGGCGATAGCCCTGCGGGCTGGAATCTTGGCTGGCCTGCGCGGGATCGCTCGAGTAGAGGAGAACGCCCTGGGGGCTCCACACCCTGACCAGAGCCCCGCCCAGTTGGCCCGTGAGGCCCGCCATCCGCCTGCGCCAAACCTGGGCGGCCTGCTCGCCGGGTTGGAAATCCTGCCCCGTGACCTCGCCGACCCAGCCGCTGACGAGCAGGGCGGTTTGGTTTGCGCTGTCTTGCAGGGCATCCTCCGTCATCCGCTGGCTGAGCAGGTGGGCAAAAGCCCCGGCCAGCAACAGCGACAACGCCAGCCACAGCAGGGTGAAGCGCTGGAGCAGGTTCAAGCGGGGGAGATGAACCGGGCGGGTTAGGTTAGACCAAACTCCCCGAGAAGTCCGCATGCAGTGTTGAGTCCCTCCCCCATGGCTTTAGCCGCACGTCTGCAACTCGCCCCTTATCTTGCTGCAGGGATGTAAACGGGGCTTATAAATATGTATAAACCCACCGGTCCACGCTCGAGCCCCAGGTGGGTTATTCCCCTTTGGAAAGGTCCGATCTCTTGAGTAGTGAAGCCCCCAGCAGGGTTTGTTTCGGGGCCGGCCCGGCTAAAGCCCCCCGGGGGCTACTTTTGATCTGGCTTTTCTCTGGTGGAGCTGAGGGGATTCGAACCCCTGACCTTCTGAATGCCATTCAGACGCGCTCCCAGCTGCGCCACAGCCCCAGGGCAAAGAGAATAGTAGCCGCCCCCGCCTGGCTTGTCAAGCAGCTGTAGTCGGTCAGCAAGGGACCCCCTCATCCCCACGCCACGCCTTGGCCTGGGCTGATCATCCTGGAGTGGTCCCGGGGCAGTCTCAGGTGTGTCTGGCCCTCCTCAGGCCGCGCGGCTTTAGCCCTGCTTCTTCCTGGCCTGCTCCTTGAGGATTTGCCCAAGCCGTGCGGATGGGTGGAGCGGCCCCATGATCCAGCGCTGCAAGAGGATGTAGGCGCCCACATAGACCGCGGCCTGCACCCAGAAGTTGGTGAAAAAGGTCAGGCCCCATATAGTGGGTAGGGTCATCAACACCCCCAGACCCAGCACCACCACAAGAGTCCGCAAGAACAGCCCCGGGAAATAGCGCCTCACCTCGCGCCAGCTCCGGGGGCGGGCCTTTTCCGCGGCCATGCGCTGCAGTTTTGCCAACCGGCGTCTTTTGCCCATCCCTCCAAGCCTACGGGTCTCGGCGAGGTTCGGCAAGAGGCCCCACCGGGCGCGGATTGCCCTAGAATGGAGGCCATGCGAAGGCTCTTCCAAGCGCTCACCCGCCTGCCCCACCGGGGGAGCGCGACGGCCCTCGAGGCCCAGGCGGCAGAGATCCTGAAGGCTTACCTCGAGGGCCGGGGCCATAGGGTCGAGACCCAGCGCTTCAAAGCCCCGCGCAGCTACGGCCCTGAGCTCATCCTCATCAGCCTGCTCCTGGCCTCGGGCGGCCTGCTCCCCTCCTGGCCGCTGGCCGGGCTGGGGGCCTACGGCTTCTGGGCTTACTTCAGCGGCGGGAGCGCCTTCTGGAGCCGCCTACTCGACCGCTACGACTCGCAGAACCTGCTCGCAAGGGCCGGTTCAGGCCCCAAGACCCTGGTGCTGATGGCCCACTACGACACCGCCAAGACCTTCTTCCTCTACCACCCTCGGCGGGTCAGGTGGTTCCGGCTCAATTTTCTGCTCAACACCGCGCTGGCCCTGGCCGCGCCGCTTCTGGCCCTGATGAGCGCGGGGGGAGCCCGGCTGGTGGGGCTGTACTTCCTGGTGCAGGGGGCCCTGCTGATCCATCGCGAGTACACCGCCCCTTACGTCAACGGGGCCAACGACAACGCCAGCGGGGTGGCGGTCGCGGTGGAGCTTTTTGAGCGATGGACGCCGGCTCCCCAGGGCTGGCAGATCATCCTGGCCCTGACCGGCGGTGAGGAGGTGGGGGCCAAAGGAGCCCTGCACCTGGTGCAAAGCGGCCTGATCCCCCCAGACGCCTTGGTGCTCAACCTCGACAACGTGGGAAGGGGGGAGCTCTTCTACGCCGTTGGGGAGGGGATGCTCACCTACCGGCCCTACACGGGAGGGTTGGTCGAGGAGGCCCGGCGAATCCCCGGGGCAAAGCCCGTCCGATACCGGCTGGCCTACTTCGACACGCGGCCCTTTGCCGCCAGGGGAAACCCTTGCCTGACCTTGATCCGCCTGCAAGACGGGCGGCCCCCGGACTGGCACTGGCCCAGCGACCAGCCCCAAAATGTGGACCCCCAGGCCCTCGAGGACACCCTCGAGTACGCCCAGACCCTGCTGAAGGGCCAATTGGCCTGAAGCCGGGTGCAAGCAAACCGGGCGGTTTGGAGTTCTCGGCTATCCTGAAGAGGTACGCGGTTCGTCGGGCGAGCCCTGCTTGCCCGGATTTCGCGCCGGAGACCTGCATGAGTACCCCCACCACCCCTACCCCCATCGTGGAGATGTTCAAGGCCATGGTCAGCTCACGCGCTTCCGACATCCACCTCCAGGCCGGGGCGCCGCCCACCGTGCGGATTGATGGAAAGCTCAAACCCTTCGGGCAGAAGGCGCTCACCCCCAAGGAGATCGAGGGCATCGTGCGGGCCTTGCTCACCCCGGCGCAGGCCGAGGAGCTCGAGTATCGCAAGGAGATGGACTTTGCCTACACCATCCCCGGCATCGCCCGCTTCCGCTGCAGCCTGATGATGCAGCGGGGCAGCTACGGCCTGGTCATGCGGGTGGTCTCGGACGCGATCCCCAGCTTCGAAGCCTTGGGCCTGCCGGGCGAGGTGCTGCAGGGACTGGCCTCCAAAGAGCGCGGGCTGGTGCTGGTCACCGGCCCTACCGGCTCCGGCAAGTCCACCACCTTGGCCGCGATGATTGACCACATCAACCTGCACTTCGCCAAAAACATCATCACCATCGAAGACCCCATCGAGTTTTTGCACAAGCACAAGAGGAGCCTGGTGGTGCAGCGCGAGGTGGGGGTGGACACCGAGACCTTCGCCAGCGGCCTGCGCTACGCCATGCGGCAAGACCCCGACGTGATCCTGATCGGCGAGATGCGCGACCGCGAGACCGTGGAGGCGGCCATGATGGCCGCCCAGACCGGCCACCTGGTCTTCAGCACGCTGCACACCCTGGACTCGATGCGCACCATCAACCGCATCATCGACTTCTTCCCCCTGCACGAGCACCAGCAGATTCGCATTCTGCTGGCGGAGTCGTTGCTGGGGATCCTCTCGCAACGCCTTCTGCCCCGTGCGGACGGGCAGGGGCGGGTGTTGGCCTTGGAGATCCTGCTCGCCACCCCTTTCATCCGCGACCTTTTGAAGGACGAGGAGAAGTCTTCGCAGATCAAAGACGCCATGCAGGAGGACAACATCCGGGGAATGCGCACCTTCGACCAGCACCTCGTCGAGCTCTACACCCAGGGGCTGATCAGCCTCGAGGACGCCGAAGCCGCGGCCACCAGCCCGCACGAACTCAAGCTGCTGCTCACCAAGTCCACCGGGCGGGGCTTCTAAGGACCCCAGCCCCCGCCAGGGGATGCCGCGGGCCCTTTCGGCGTATGGGGTTAGACTGGTACCGGAGGTATCCGATGCTGGCGACCGGAATGGAGATCCTGAGCAAGGCCCGCCGAGAGGGATACGGGGTGGGGGCTTTCAACGTCAACAACATGGAGTTCGTGCAGGCGGTGCTGGAGGCCGCCGAGGAGGCCAAAAGCCCAGTGCTGCTGGCCCTTTCCGAAGGGGCCATCAAGTATGGCGGTAAGGCCCTGGCCACCCTGGTGCGGGAGATGGGCCGCGATGCCACCGTGCCGGTGTGCATCCACCTCGACCACGGCTCCTCCTATGAGTCCTGCCTCAGGGCCATCCAGCTGGGCTTCACCTCGGTGATGATCGACAAATCCCACGAGGACACCCAGACCAACATCCGCGAGACCAAGCGGGTGGTGGAGGCCGCCCACGCGGTCGGGGTGAGCGTTGAGGCCGAGATCGGGCGGCTCGGCGGGGTGGAGGAGCACGTGGCGGTGAGCGCCGAGGAGGCCTTCCTCACCAACCCCGAGGAGGCCAGGATGTTCATGGAGGCCACCGGCGCCGATTACCTGGCGGTGGCCATCGGCACCAGCCACGGGGCCTACAAGGGCAAGGGCCGCCCCTTCATCGACCACCAGCGCATCAAGGCCATCGCCGCGGCCATCCCCAACCCTTTGGTCATGCACGGGGCCAGCAGCGTGCCGCAGTCTCTGGTGGACGCTTTCCGGGCGGCCGGCGGCGAGATCGGTGAGGCGGCGGGCATCCACCCCGAGGACATCCAGAAGGGGATCCGGGCCGGGATCGCCAAGATCAACACCGACACCGACTTGCGCCTAGGCTTCGTCGCCAAGATCCGGCAGATCTTGAAGGACAACCCCAAGGAGTTCGATCCGCGCAAGTTCTTGGGCCCGGCCCGCGAGGAGATGAAGGGGATCGTCAAGGCCCGGATGGAACTCTTCGGTTCGGCGGGGAAGGCCTAGGGAAAAAGCCCGGCTGGCCCCCAACCCCAAAAGCGGGCGGGTGCTTAGTGTTAGACTGAGTTTTGTGAATGGGTCGGACTCTTTGGCACAGCTTTTCCACCTGCAAGATAAAGACCTCGAGCTCGATCGCATCAAAGAGGAAGAAGACCGCCTTCCTGAAGACCTTCTAGCCGCCCGCAAACGCTGGGTAGCCCTACAGGATGAGCTAGAGGAGCTACAAGACCGCTTGCAGGAGTCCCGGCTCGAATACAACCGCAACGACCTGCAACACAAAGACCTCAGCGCCAAACGCCAAAAAGCCCTGGAGAGCCAGCGCAGCGCCCAGAGCGCTCGCGAGCAGACCCAGTACGAGAACGTGATCCAGCAGTTCAAGGGGCTCATCGAGGAGCTCGAGGAGGCCATGATCCCCCTGCTGGACCAGATCGAGGGGTTGGAGGGCGAGGTGGCTCGGGTCAAGGGGGAGCTCGAGGCCGCGCGGCCCCGGCTGGAGGAGCTCGAGCGGGCCAACGAGGAGCGCATCGCCCAGCTCGAGGCCACCTATCAGGAGAAGCTGGCCGAGCGCAACCGGATGGCCGCGGGCATCCCCGCCAACTTGGTGCGCGAATACGAGTCCATCCGCAAAGCCCGCAAGGGAACCGGGATCGCCAAGGTGCTGCGGGCCAGCTCGGGGTATCGCTGTGGGGCTTGCAACGTGCAGCTCCCCATGCACGTGGCCCAGCAGGTGATCCAGTCCGGCAAGGTGGTGCGCTGCCCGGCCTGCGGGCGGATCCTGTGGAAGGGCGAGTAGGCCGCCAAACGCCTATGTCGGCAGTCGGGGTTTTTCTGGTTTTTCTCCTGCTGGTGGGGCTATTTGGCCTGGTCAACCTGTGGGCCAACCGCAAGCGGGAGGCCGCGTTTCAGGCCTGGCTGAAGGAGCATCTGCCGCAAGGGATGGGGCTCGAGGACTTCCTCAAGTCCGCTCCTTACGCTTACCGGCTGCTCCTCGACCGCCGCGCTTACGGCATCTGGGATAAGCGCAAGGGCGACGACACCCCGGTCAACACCACCAAAACCGAGGAGGAGGCCCAGGCCTGGATCGTGGCGGCGACGCTGAACGAGCAAAAATCGGTGCCCCGCCAAGAGTGAGAACAGGCACGAACCCATCCTTTGGTCGCACAACATGAACTACCAGTGATACGTGGAATGGCCGCGGTTAGGTAAAAATTGGAATGGATTCCACCTGTGGAGTGGTCCCCACATTTTATACCGGATTCAAAAAGATAGTCACCCAATCCAAAGACTTCCAGAGGCTATCTTTTTGAATCCTAGAGCCCACCCCTCCCTGGCGGTCGGCGAAGGGCGCGTATCCCTTCCAAGGGGCGGCACCGCCCTCCGCTACGCGGATAACTTCGGTCGGGTTAGTTCGGCGCCGGACTGACCGAATCTGGTATTGGTTGGGGCAGTCTCAGGTGTGTCGGTCCGGGTACAGCCCTGACCCCCGGTCTGTCCCGGTCACGCCCGGCCCGCCGCGTGGATGGCCCTCAGCCCAGGGTCCCTTTACCCTCCCAAAGGGCCCGCATGAGGGGAAGAAGGGGGGTGGCCCAGACCCCGTTCCCCAGGGGGAAGACCTCCCTTCCCGGGTAGACCAGATAGGCCGCCCGGGGCCGGAGGTCCCCCAGGGCCTCGTGGAATCCCCGAGAGGGCCTGGGGGCCAGGCTCCGCTTCACCTCCACCGCCAGGTACTCTCCCCCGGGCAAGACCACCATCAGGTCCACCTCTGCCCCCGCCCGGGTGCGGTAGAAGAAGGCCTCCCCTCCTTCGGGCAGGACCCGCAGAAGGTTCTCCAGGGCGAAGCCCTCGTAGCTTGCCCCTACCACGGGGTGGGCCAGGAGGGCCTCCAGGTCGGCCAGGCCCAGAAGGGCGTGGACAAGGCCGCTGTCGCGCAGGTAGAGCTTGGGGCTTTTGATCAGGCGCTTCCCCAGGTTGGCTTCAAGGGGCGGTAGCCGCCGCAGAAGGTAGAGGTCGGACAGGAGGTCCAGGTACCGGGCCACGGTGCGCCCGTCCAGGCCCAGGTTGCGGGCTAGGGCGGAGAGGTTAAGGAGCTCCCCCTGGAGGTGGGCGAGCATGGTCAGGAGCCGTCGCAGCGTTTCCGCGGGAAGCCTTCCCCCCGTGAGGGGAATCTCCCGCTCTATATAGGCTCTCAGGAAATCCTGCCGCCAGCGGAAACTTACCCGATCGTCCAGGGCCAGAAAGCTCTCCGGGAAGCCCCCCCGCAGCCAGAGAGTCTCTTCCCCCCCCGGACCCAGCTCCAGAAGGTCAAAAGGGGCGAGTTCCAGATAGCTAGCCCGCCCCGCCAGGCTCTCCCCCGCCTGCCGGGAGACCTCTGGGGAGAGGGACCCCAGGAGGAGATAAAGCCCCTTCCGTCTTCCTCGCCTGCGGCCCCGGTCCACCAGGCTCCGCAGCAGGGGAAAAAGGCTGGGCATGCGGTGCACCTCATCCAGGATCACCAGCCGGTCCAGGTGGGCTTCCAGGTAAAGCTCGGGAGCGGTGAGCCGGGCGCGGTCGGCCTCGGATTCCAGATCCAGGTAGAGGGCCCCCCGGGACTCCCCCACCTCCAGGGCCAGCGTGGTCTTCCCTGCCTGCCGGGGTCCGGTGAGGACCACCACGGGGGAGACCTCGAGGCGTTCCTCCAAGAGGGGGCGGAGGCGGCGAGGAATCATGGTTGCTAAAATAGCATGGCAATGTAGAAAAAGCGAGGATAATATCTGCTGACCGAAAAAACCGCGCAAGCTCCTGCCTGAAGGCATGGGGTAAGGGACTGTTGTAAAAGTCTGCTGTGTTTGAAGGGTGAGTAACCCCAGCGACCTGTGGGCCATCCTGGAGCCAATAAACCCGGAGGCCAGCGAGAGATCGTCAAGGCCATCCTTTATGCCTTGGAAAACAGCATCCAGTGGCGCGCCATGCCCCATGACCTCCCGCACGGGTCTGTGGTCTATCCCTCTCCTTCTGGAAAACGCGGGCTGGCACCGGGCCAAAGACCTCCAGGTACCGCCGGGGGTAGGGCTACTGCACCTGCTGCCCCCCACGCCCGAGCTGTCTCCCGCAGAGCCGGTCGTCCCCCTGATCCGGGAAGCGCTGGCCAACGGACCCCTGCCCAGTCTGGAGGCTTTGGAGAAACGGGTGGCCCAGCGGTGTGTCTACCTCCAGCAGCATCCCGAACTCATCCGCAGGGTCTCGAGGTTTGAGGGGCTGCCGGTATGAAGAGCATCCGAACAAAGGGGGTATCACAACAGTCCCTTAGGGGCGGGGGTTCCGGATCAGGCCATTACCCCGAGCCTTCGGGCCAAGTCCGCGACGGCCTCGCCGGTGGTTTTGGGGCCGTGCCCGACGTAGATTTCTCGGACCTCGAGCCCGGCCATCTTTCCTACGGTCCGCTTGGCCTGCTCGGTGTCGGCGTTGACCATGGGCGCCGGAACGCGTGGCCCTTGGGCCCCTACCCGCAGGGCATCCGCCGCGATCAGAACCCCATCCTTGAGCAAGCCGATCTGGCCGGCGGTGTGGCCCGGCAGATGAATCACCCTCCACCCCATCAGGTCCGATCCTTCCTCTACCGGGGTGATGGCGTCTTCGGGCACAGGGGCAGCGCTGTTGGCGATCCAATCCCCCAGCCCAGGGAGCGGCGGGAAGGGGGGTCGGCGGCGGGTTCCGCTGATGTAGGGGATGTCCAGCGGATGCGCATAGACCGGCATCCGGTACTCCTCCCACAGCCGCCGAGCCCCGCCCACATGGTCCAGGTGGTGGTGGGTGAGCAGCACCGCAGCGGGCGGGCGTAGCCCGGTTGCTCCAGGTTCCGGCCCTGCGCCGGTGGCAAAGCGACCCCCTGGCGCGACCGCTCCCGTGGGCTGGGCCAAAAGCCGCAGCAACTTGCGGCCCTCCCAAGGGCTCCCGGTATCCACCAAAAGCGAGCCCTGGGGGGTGTCGATCCAGTAGGCATTGGCCGCCAGGGGGAGGGTTCGCATGGCTCAGATCTGCCCCGAGGTCTGGCGCTGTGCTCTCTTGGACACCACCCCCATCTCCGCCAGGGCCTCGAGGATGGCCTGGGCGTCGATCCCGGCCTCTTTGTGCATGCGGGCCACCGAGCCGTGGTCGAAGAACCGGTCGGGCAGGCCCAGCACCCGGATGTCCGGCTTGAGGCCCAGCTCGCTCAGGGCCTCGAGCACCGCCGAGCCGAACCCGCCCATCCGCTGGTGATCCTCCACGGTGACCAGCTTGTACCCCTCCAGGGCCAGCCGCTCGAGCATCTCCCGGTCCAGCGGTTTGATGAAGCGGGCGTTGATGACCCCGATCTCGGGGCTTTCCCCGGCCGCCTCGAGGGCGTACTTGAGGGTCTTGCCAAAGCCCAGGACGTAGGCCCTCGAGCCCTCCTTGAGCACTTCCCACTTGCCCCAGGCGATCTCCGGCCAACTTCCCGCGGGCGCTTTGTCCACGTTGTCGCGGGGATAGCGGAGGGCCACGGGGCCGCCGCGCTGGAGGGCCGCCTTGAGCATGGCGCGAAGCTCGAGGGCGTCCTTGGGCGCGGCGACCTGCAGGTTGGGCACGGTGCGCAAGTAGGCGATGTCGAACACCCCGTTGTGGGTCGCGCCATCCCCGCCCACGATGCCCGCGCGGTCCACGGCGAAGATCACATCCAACCCTTCGATGGCGATGTCGTGGATGATCTGGTCGTAGGCCCGCTGCATGAAGGTGGAGTAGATGGCCAGCACCGGCTTGAGCCCCCGCAGGGCCATCCCCGCCGCCGCGGTGGCGGCCACGTCCTCGCAGATGCCGGTGTCGAGGTAGCGCCTGGGGTGGGTCTGGGAATACCCCACCAGACCCGAACCCTCGCGCATGGCCGGGGTGATGACGAAGAGCCGGGGCTCGAGGTCGGCGAGCTCGGTCACCGCATCCCCGAAGGCCGCCGACCAGGAGTAGCCCTTGGAGACCTTCTCGGGCTTTTCGGGGTCGAAGCCGGGCGGGCCGTGCCAGTAGATGGGGTCGGCCTCAGCCACGCTGTAGCCCTTGCCCTTCTGGGTGACCACGTGCAGGATGGTGGGGCCGTCGAGTTCCTTGAGTTCTTGGAAGAGGTGAATGAGGCCTTTGAGGTCGTGGCCATCCACCGGCCCCACGTAACGCACCCCCCAGGCGTAGAAGGGGTTCTCCTGGTGCAGCACCAGCTTGGCCGCCTCCTTGGCCCGGTCGACGAGGTTGAAAAGCTTGGGGGAGATGTGCTCCAAGACGTCCCGCCCCCACTTCTGGGTGTCCTGCACCCATTTCTTGATCTGGAACTCCTTGAAGTAGCGGTTCAGCGCCCCCACGTTCTCGCTGATCGACATCTCGTTGTCGTTGAGGACGATCAGCATCTTGCGCCGTTGCTCGCCGATCACGTTGAGGGCGGCCAGGGCCATCCCCCCGGTGAGCGCCCCATCCCCGATGACGCTGACGATGTGGTAGTCCTGGCCCAGGGTGTCGCGGGCGATGGCCATGCCCAGGGCGTTGGCCAGCGAGGTGCTGGCGTGGCCCGCGGTGATGGCGTCATGGGGGGACTCAGAGACCTTGGTAAAGCCCGAGATCCCCCCCTCCTGACGGATGGTGTGGAACACCTCCTTGCGCCCGGTGAGGATCTTGTGGGCGTAGGCCTGATGGCCCACGTCGAAGAGGATGCGGTCTTTGGGCGAGTCAAAAACCCGGTGCAGCGCCACCACGAGTTCAACGGCCCCGAGGCTCGAGGCCAGATGCCCCCCGTTCTGGGCGCAGACCCGGATGATCTCGCGGCGGAGTTCCTGGGCCAGGGTCAGGAGCTCCTCTTCGGGGAGGGTCTTGAGGTCTCGAGGGCTATCCACTCTGTCTAAAACCACGGGGGCCTCCAGGATGACTTATCCCTGACTCTAGAGGTTTTGAAGGGTTCGAAAGTGGTCTGGCACCAACAGACCGAGCCCTACTGGAAGTTGCGCTCGACCAGCAGCAAGCCCTCCCGGGTGCGGACTTCACCCACCCTGGGAACGAACCAGATCTCATAGCGCACCACCTGGCCCGCGCTGTCCTTGAGGTCGAGGATGATGCGGTAACCCTTGAAGCTCCCCGCCGCGGTGCTGAACTCGCCTTCTCCGGCCACGGTATAGGTGTACTCGAGGCTATCCTCGGCGATCCGTGCGTTGTTCTGCACGGTAAGCGTGGTCTCGAAACGGGTCTTTCCACCCCAGGTAGCCCCGACCTTGAGGCTGCCCTCGGGGGGGTATTCCTGCATCGGCGGGTTGAAGCGCACCCGGGTCTGGGTGATGTTCTCCTCAAAGCCCAGAAGCTGCACCCCCTCCGGCCCGATCCGGCGGTAGTAGACCCGGTCCTGGCCCCGCCCGCTAAAACGGAAGCGCAGGGCGGCCTCGTTGAAGAAGCTGCCCACCCCCAGCGCGCTGAGCTTGTAGGGGGGTTCGTTGCTGCGGGCCCCTTGGGGCTGATAGGTCCACTCGAGCCCGACCTGGCTTGGATAGAAGCTAGCCGGGGTATCCACTCGAACCTGAACCGTGGAGGACGTGGTGGAAGGGGCACAGGCGGCTAAGGCGACCAACCAGGGTACTGCCCAGTAGAGTCTCATCGCCCTCCGAGTTTACCCGCTTCCCTAGCCGGAAGGGGTTAAACCCTCACCCCCGGGCCAGGGGAGGGCCGTCAGCGCGGCGGCCTCTGGCTCAGCATCTCACCTAAAGCCGCGCGCAGGTCTTGCAGGTGGCCGAGGCCCCCCGGCATCTGCGGACCCTGCCACAGCACCAGCTCGGCACTGAAGTTCTCAAGGAAGCGCACCCCTTCCTCGTAAGCCTCTTGGAGCGCATCGCGGTGGGCTCTGAGCCGCCCGATCGTAGCTGGCTCGAGCCCCTCCCGGCGGGACAGCCGCTCGACCTCGGCCAGGCGCGGGAGGAGTTTACGCAGCTCGAGGCCGTAGGCGATGGCCTCGTCCAGGGGCTTTGCTAGAGCGTTCTTGAACCTCCGCCGCTGCCGCCGGAGTTCGGCCAGCACCCGGTTGAGCCGCTCGGCCTCAGCCGAGGGTGCGCCGGGCCGGAGCAAATAGAGCACCGCCGCCGCTACCGCGATCAGGATCAAAATGTCCAGAAGCGCGATCATAGGGGAGGCCCCCCTCCCCCAGTTCCATGTCTGGGCCAAGCCATCCCAATGCGGTTGTGGTCTGTGGCTCAGCTCATACCGAGCTGCTTCTTGAGGCGGGCCAGGTCTTCGTCCACGGCCTTGTCGGTGCCCAGGTCCTGGAGTTGCTTGTCGATATCGTTCTTGTCCATCTCGGTGAAGGCCGCGTGCTTGTCCTCCATGGCCTGGATGCGGTCTTCCATCTCCTCGAAAGCCTGCACAGCGGCATGGGTATCCACTTTGGAGTCCATGCGGCGCACGGCCTCGGCGGCTTCCACGCCCTTCTTGCGGGCGATCAAGAGGGCCTTCTTGCTCTCGGCCTCTTGGATCTTGGCCTCCAGCGCCTTGAGCTGGGTGATCAGCTGGTCCACCACGCTGCGCTGCTGGGTGATCTGTTGCAGGAAGCCATCGGAGAGGGTCTGGGCCTGAGCCTTGCGGCGCAGAGCCTCGCGGGCTAGGTCCTCCTTGCCCACACGGAGGGCCTCGGCGGCCTTGTTCTCCCAAGCGGCGATCTGTTCGTTGTAGTTCTGCTGATCGCGCTCGAGCTTCTTCAGCTCGGCCATGGCCTCAGCAACCTCCACGCGGGCGTCGCGCAGGGCCGAGCGCATATCCTCCAGGGCTTGCTCGATGATCTTCTCGGGATCTTCGGCCCGTCGGATCAGGTCGTTGATGTTGGCGCGAATGAGCCGGGAAAGGCGATCAAGGATTCCCATCTGTTCCCCCTATGAGGTCTAGTATAGCGCTAAAACCTCAGGACAAAGGAGGTTTAGTGGCTGTGCTCACCCTTAGCCCAGGCCCAATCGCCCGTGCAGGTAATATGCTACGG
>PSML01000011.1:29495-42241 GCA_040290145.1 Meiothermus sp.
GGGGGAGCCGAGCTGGCCGAGTACGCCCGGATGCTGCGCGACTACCCCGAGCGGGGCGGCAAGATGCTGCGGGGGATGCTCTTGGTGTATGCCGGATTGGCCCATGGGGCTAGGCTCGAGCAGCTTTTGCCCGTGGCCGCAGCGCTCGAGCTGTTTCAGAACTGGGCCTTGATCCACGACGACATCGAGGATGCCTCCGAGGAGCGCCGGGGCCGGCCCGCCCTGCATCGCCTCTACGGGATGCCGCTGGCCCTCAACGCCGGGGACGCCCTCCATGCCCGGATGTGGGCCCTACTGGTCGGGGCCCGGGTCTCCTACCCGGTCCTGGACGAATTCGTGCGGGTGGTGGACCTCACCGCGCAGGGGCAGCACCTGGAGATGAGCTGGATGCAATCCCACCGCTTCGACCTCAGCGAGCAGGACTACCTGCTGATGTGCTCCCAGAAGGCCGCCTACTACACCGCGGTGGCCCCGCTCAGGCTGGGGGCCCTCAGCGCCGGGGTGGAGCCGCCCGCTGCCTACGCCGAGGCCGGGCTCAACCTGGGGATCGGTTTCCAGATCGTGGACGATGCCCTCAACCTCGAGGGTGACCCCGCCAAATACGGCAAGGAGATCGCCGGAGACCTCTGGGAAGGCAAGCGTACCCTGATCTTGCTCCGCTGGCTATCCCAGGCCGGCGAGCTCGAGCGCAGCCGAGCGGAGCGGCTGTTGCGCATGCCCCGCGCGGCCAAGCACCCCCAGGAGGTAGCCTGGCTGCACCAGCGCTTGCTGGAGACCGGCGCGGTAGCCTACGCCCTGGCCGAGGCCGAGCGGCGGCTCGCGGCGGGGATAGAGGCCCTTCGCCCGGTCTTGGCCGAGCTTCCTGGCCAGGAAGCCGCCCAGACCACGCTAAGGCTGCTGGAGAGCTTGGTCCGCCGGGAAGCCTAACCCCTCATGTAGGCCCGCCCTAGGGTGTGCGCGACCGACAGGGCCTCACCGTAGCGCATCCGCACCGGGCCGAGCAGGGTCAGCTCACCCACCACCTCGCCCAACCCGATCCCCACCTGCACCAGCGAGAACCCCCCATCCTCCCCTACCCGTAGGTTCACGCCTCCAGGCGGGGTGAGCGGATCGTCCTTGGGGGTCTCGAAGAGTTCAATGGCCTGCCGCACAAAGGCCGGGCTCTGGGCCTCGGGCTCGCTCAGGATTAGGCCCATGCCCTCGCGGTACTCTTCCAGAGCGCCTCGAGCGAAGGCTCGGCTCAAGGCTGCGAACAGGTCACGCAGGGCCGGGTTGGAGGGAGTGGGGATGGCTTCGGCGGCCCACAACCCCTTGAGGAGCCCTTCGGCCTCGGCGAGCTGGGCCTCGCTGGGTGAGAAGGAAACCTCCAAGCGGGCTTCGCGCACCCGGCCCCCCTCGAGCACCGCCACCGCCAGTACCTGCCCGGCCCCTAGGAGAGAGAGGTGAACCTGGAGCAGCCGTGGGGCGCGGCGGGGTTGGATCCTCAGCAAAGCCGGGTAGCGGGCCATGCGGGCAGCCACCTGTACCAGCAGCACCTCGCGCCGAGCCCCCGCCCTTTCGATCACCTGGGCCAGCTGGTCCTGGGTGGCTTGGGGCAAGGGGCTGGGGGGCAAGAGCGAGAGGGCGTAGGTCTGGAACCCCTGCCGGGTGGGGATCCGCCCCGCCGAAGCGTGCGGCTTGGTGATGAGCCCAGCCTCCTCGAGTTCGATCAGCTCGTAACGCGCCATGGCCGGGGAAAGCCCCATCCGCTCGGCCATCAACCCCGAAGGCACCGGGGTCTGGGTGTTGATGTAGGTCTCTACCAGCAAGTAGAGCAGTTGGCGCTGCCGCGAGGTCATCCCCATCTAGTCTAGAACCCCGGCGGGGGTATAGGGTATAGGCTGTTACGTTTGACAAGCTGTTCAAATAAATTGCTTCAATAGGTCAAATACAAGGTAACATTTTGTCAGTAAGCGGTAGATTTGCGATTTTTGTTAGGCAATATTTGAATAAGTGATCGATATTGTATTGACAATATGCACGACCTCTTGTACGCTCAGGCCCAGGAAGGGATCGAATGGCTACTCGGAGCAAAGCTCTACTTGCAGCCCTCACCCTGGGCTCGTTGGCCCTCGCCGCGGAGGGGCCCCAGCTATCGGGTGCCGACACCGCTTGGATGCTCATCTCCACCGCCTTGGTCCTTCTGATGACCCCAGGGCTGGCCTTTTTCTATGGGGGGTTGGTACGGGCCAAAAGCGCCCTCAACACCATGATGATGAGCTTTGCGGCCTTGGGCTTCGTGGGCATCGCCTGGGCCCTGATCGGCTACTCTTTGGCCTTATCGCCGGGAGGAAGCAAGTTCATCGGCGACCTCTCGCTAGCCCTTTTGCACAATGTGGGGCTCGAGAACAAGGGCTCGGTCGTGGACAGCGTCCTGACCATCCCTGTCCTACCGGTGGAGAAGGTCTACCGGATCCGCACCGGTGAGGAGGACACCGCCGCGGTAACCCCGGTTTCGTAGTTTTCAAGAGGAGGCACGAGCTGGGTGCGCCGATGGGCTATACGCGGGGCACTTAGTGGTGATGCCCGCCTGGACCGTGAACGTGCCCGTGATCGAGTTCCTCGCGGCTGGCGGGGCGCACCCCCGTCACCTCTACCGCGAAGTTGAGGGTCTCCCCGGCGAGGGGATGGTTGGAGTCTACCGTGACCTCATCCCCGTTCACCTCGAGCACCGTGATCGGCAGGGGTCGCCCATCCTGGCCCTCGGCATAGAATTGCATCCCCGGCTGGATCTCGGTGTCCTGGGGAAAAGCCTGCAGCGGGACCACCATGACCCCCTCTTCGTTGCGCTCCCCGTAGGCTTTCTCTGGAGGGACCACCACGTTCATCGAATCCCCAGCCTGCTTGCCCTCGAGCGCCTCCTCGAGCCCCTGGATAATGTTGCCGTGCCCGTGGAGGTAGTCCAGGTCTCCCTGGTCGAGCACCTGACCGTCCACGGTCAGGGTGTAGCGAATCGAAACCACTGCATCCTGGGTTGCTTTCATCCAACAGTCCTTTCTCGGCAGGGCTGCCGAATACTTCAGTATACGCTCTGCTTCTTGGAGCATGGTAAACAAGGGCACAGGCCCTCAGCGCAACCAGGGATGGACGAAAGGATTCTCGCTGGTTTTCCACATCTGAGGGCCTTGCGGAGGGGGCCTAGTTGGGGTCTCTCAAGGCATTTTCGAGGTTATGCCCCTCGAAGTTGACCGATCCTGACGGCACCGGCCGGTACTCCACCCACCAGGGATCGTAGGGTATCCAGCGGAACTGGTCTTTGTGCAGAATGCGAATCCCTGGCTTGATGTACTGGGGCACGGCGTCCGCCGCCCCACAGTCGCGCAGCTCGGTGCCGAGCACATTGGTGCAGAAGTTGCCGGTAGCCATGGCGCGCGAGGCGTCAATGCCAAACCCGCCGTCGGGCTGGTCGCCACCGGGGATGATGAACCAGCGGCTTTCCCCTTTGTTGTACGCCGAGCTGGTCTTGCGGGCCTGGTTGCAGGTGTAGAAGCCCTGGGCATCGCGCTCATCCGAGCAGCGGGTGATGGGGTTGTCCAGGTTATAAGCCCGCCCGTAACCGAAGAAGCCGAGTTGCCGGGGGAACGATGGCTGCCAGGTCTCGTAACCGTTCACGCTGATCAGGGGGATGCGGCGACGGCCCACCTCGCCGTTCATGGGGATGTCCAGGTTATCCGGGCATAGGTCCGGCTTGTAGTAGGTGTTGTTGCCCACGCTGGCGTTCAGGGCCGGGCCGAAGTCGGGAGCGAACTGCAAGGCCGCGAGCATCTCCCCAGTGGAGCGATCAAAAGCCCATACTCCATACTCGTGGTGGCGCTGGCAGAGCCGGGCCCGATTCGAGGAGCCAAGCTGGAACTTGACCACCCATAGATGCCCCTGGCGGTCGTCCAGGGCGAATAGTTTGAAGGTCTGGGGGGGACTCTTGACCACGCTCTTACCCAAGCGCTGCTGGTGGCAGGAAACGCACATCGGGGTAGCGTTGCCCGCATCCTCCACGTTGCCGAAGGGAATCTTCAGCGAGCCGGAGTCGAGCAGGGCCTTGATCTGCGGGAACTGAGCGGGGTCGCTGCCGTGCTCGTTGCCAAAATAGCACCAGTACACCGGGTCAATCTGCGGCTTCCAGGTGGGATAAACCTTGCCTCCGAGCCTGACCGTGTACCTCTCGGCTACCCAGTCGGGGCAGTAGGCGTTGGGCTGGGGGAGGTCGTGGCCCGAGGGGACGGCTGGGGTGGGGGTGGGGGTGCCGTCCTTTTCGGCCAGCAGCACGGTATAGATGCGTCCAGCCTTGCGGTCAATGCCGTGCAATAGGTTTTTGCCTGCCGGAAGGTTCTTGAGAAAAACAGTATAGGTCTTGCCGCCTGCTTTGACCGTAGAACCCGCCTGCCAGTCGCTCATCCAGGAGGGCCGGTCCGCCGGGTTTCCGTACCAGAGGAGACCTACTTTGGCCTCACGGTTAAGGTAGAGCTCGAGCATGTCGTCCGAGCTGGTGTAGGCCACATAGCTACCGTTGGCCGGCATGATCAGCGCGTCCCAGCCCTTGTAGACTCCAGGGTCGTCAAGCTTGAAATCGGCTTCCTGCTGAGCGGCAGGATCGACGATTAGGCTCAGGCCGGTGTTGAACTGGCGCGGGCGGTACTGCATGTATTGGGTCGAAACCTGGGTCTGGGTAGCATCTAGGATTTTATCTATCCAGTAAGCCTTGACCAGAGCTGGCTGAGCTGTAGGGCTCGGGGACGGGGTGGGCGTGGGGGTCGGGTTTGGTATGGGCGCGGGTGGGAAGTTGGTTTTGGCCTGCTGATTGCAGGCGGTGGCCACGAGCATCACCAGAGCTGTCCATACCGCCCTTTTTACACACCACCATGACCGTCTGACTTCGCGATTTTGATCCACTTTGCCTCCGCTTGGATAGATGGGGGGGATTTAAGTACAAGTTACTGCACAATTCTCCCCATTGTTACCCATTGAGCCAGCCCGGCGTTTGAGATATTCCTTAAGGCAATGTTTATTCTTTTATGTGGCTCACGATAAAGCGTAAATTAACTTTTATACTGGCATGTGTTGGCAAATATGAGCCTTTTATTAAAGCCGCGGTTGTGCTTCTGAGTTGACTTTTTTTCATCCCTACTGTAAGTTCTGCCGCCGCAGCTCGAGGCGGCCTTTTATGGACGAGCAAGGCTCGGTCGAAGGACCGCCAGGCTCCCTGATCCCCTGTCGGTAGGTTACCCTTTGGCCCACTAACGGGGAGGCCGAAAAACAAATACGTGTTCCCTGCGCAAAGGCACCCGTGGGGTACGTGGGCTTCCCTGGTCTGGCCTGGGGTGTGAGTCTTTTCGCCCGACGCAGAGCTTGTGCTAGACTTTTTTAGTGCGGGCGCCCGTAGCTCAGCTGGATAGAGCGAAGGTTTCCTAAACCTTAGGTCGCAGGTTCGAGTCCTGCCGGGCGCACCAGTCCAGCACGCAAAAGGGCGAGGGCATATGGCTCTCGGGTTGTCCTTTTTACGGTTTGTAACGGTGAATGCCCAGGCGTCCCTCCCAACCCATCCTGGATCACGCACAGACCAACCCCTAACCCCTATCCTAAAAACCATGTCCATTGAGTACGTCATCGGCAAGACCCCGATGGTCCGGCTGCAACGGGTGGTGGAGCCGGGAATGGCGGAGGTCTGGGTCAAGCTCGAAGGGGGCAACCCCGGCGGTTCGATCAAGGACCGCCCGGCCTGGTACATGATCCGAGCCGCCGAGGAGCAGGGCATCTTAAAGCCGGGGTCGGGCCAGGTCATCGTCGAGCCCACCAGCGGCAACACCGGGATCGGCCTGGCCATGGTGGCGGCTAGCCGGGGCTACCGGCTCATCCTCTGCATGCCCGCCCAGATGTCCGAGGAGCGCAAGCGCACCCTCAGGGCCTACGGGGCCGAGTTGGTGCTCACCGACCCCGCCCGGCGCATGCTGGCGGCCCGCGAGAAGGCCCAGGAGATCGCGCTCGAGACCGGGGGCTACATGCCGGACCAGTTCGACAACCCGGCCAACATCCAGGCTCACTACCAGACCACCGGCCCGGAGATCTACCAGGCCATGGAGGGAAAGATCGATGCCTTCGTCTACGGCTCGGGGACCGGCGGGACCATCATGGGGGTAGGCCGCTACCTGCGCGAGCGCATCCCGGGCATACGGATCGTGGCCTGCGAACCCGCCCGAAGCAACGTGCTCTCAGGGGGGCAGATGGGCCAGCACCAGTTCCAGGGGATGGGACCAGGCTTCATCCCACCGAACCTAGACGTGCGGATGATCGACCGGGTGATCCAGGTCTGGGAGGAAGACGCCTTCCCGCTCACTCGCCGCCTAGCCCGCGAGGAGGGGCTTTTTCTGGGCATGAGCAGCGGGGGCATCGTCTGGGCAGCCCTGCAAATGGCGCGCGAGTTGGGTCCGGGTAAGCGGGTAGCCTGCATCAGCCCCGACTCAGGGGCTAAGTACCTCTCTACCGCCTTGTACGCGGAGTAAAGCCCTGAACCGATCCAACCCCCAACATCCCTGATCCAAACAGCCCTTGCCCTGCGTACGGTAGGGTGGAGCCAAGGAATGGCTCCCCAAGAGTTCGGGAGGATCTACATGAAACGTTGGATCAGCGTTATGACCGCCGCCGCCGCCCTCAGTATCGGCGTGGTATTGGCACAAAGTGTGATGAAGGCCCCCCCTATGGCCCCTTACGTCAACGTGAGCAAGGCGCTCAAGGGCGCACTTCCCAACTTTATCCCTGGGTTGGGCACCCTCTACGTGGACGCCAAGAACCTGCCCGAAGGCCCCTTCCTGGCTTACGACAAGCAGGGGCGGTTGGTGAAGGTGGTATTCATGGTGCCGCTGGAGAACCTGGGCAAAAAGAGCTACGTGGATATCGGCACGGCCGCGCTTAAAGGCCTGGGCGTGAGCGCCAAGGTAGACCATGTCAATATCATCCCCTCCGGCGCCCACCCTGGCGTAGATAAGCCCCACGTGCACTTTGAGTTGGTGCTGGTCAGCCTCGAGAAGGAGAAAAAGGTCCTGGAAGGCAACCCTTACTGAACCCCTGGCCGGTGCAAAAAAACCCTCCCCCCTTTGGGGAGGGTTTTCGGTAGGCCTCCCTTGGAAAAATGAGCGGGCCCTTTTGGATTACGGTTTTTCCCCACCAAGCGCGTGATACGATATTGATTGTGGCGGTTTTGAGCACCGACCAGAAAATGGTCCTGGACATGGTGCGGCAGGTCTCCCGCGAGGTGCTGTGGGAGATGGCCCCTGAGTACGACCGGTCGGGCCAATACCCCTGGCCGCAACTCAAGCAGCTCGGGCAGCTCGGGCTTTTGGGCATGACCACCCCCGAGGAGTGGGGCGGGGCCGGGCTCGACTCGGTAACCTGGGTCTTGGCCATGGAAGAGATTGCCGCCGCCGATCCCAGCGTGGCGGTGATCCTCTCGGTGACGAGCGGGCTGCCCCAGTACATGCTGAACAAGTTTGGCACCCCCGAGCAGAAGAAGAAGTACCTGGTTCCGCTGGCCAAGGGCGAGTGGATCGGGGCCTTCTGCCTCACCGAGCCCCACGCCGGGAGTGACCCGGCCTCGATGAAGACCAACGCCAAGAGGGTGCCGGGCGGCTGGCAGCTCGACGGGGTGAAAAGCTGGATCACCTCGGGTGCTCAGGCCCACATCTACGTGGTGATGGCCCGGGGGGAGGCCGGGATCAGCAGCTTTCTGGTGGAGAAGGACGCGGCAGGGCTCAGCTTTGGCCGCCCTGAGGACAAGATGGGCCTGCATGCCGCGCACACCACCGAGACCCGCTTCGACTCGGTGTTCGTGCCGGAGAAAAACCTGCTGGGAACCGAGGGCCGCGGGCTAGCGCAAGCCTTGGCCGGGCTCGACTCGGGACGGGTAGGGATCGCCGCCCAGGCGGTGGGGATGGCTCGAGCTGCCTTCGACTTGGCCAAACAGTATGCCCAAGAGCGCACCCAGTTCGGGCAGCCCATCCGCGAGTTCCAAGGGGTCTCGTTCAAGCTGGCCGAGATGCACACCAAAATTGCCGCAGCCCGGGCCCTAACCCTCGAGGCCGCCCTCAAGAAAGACCGGGGCGAGCGGTTCACGCTCGAGGCCAGCACCGCCAAGCTCTTCGCCTCCGAGACCGCCGTGGACGTGACCCGCCAGGCTGTGCAGGTCTTGGGCGGCTACGGCTACCACCGTGACTACCGGGTCGAGCGCTATTACCGTGACGCCAAAGTCACCGAGATTTACGAGGGGACCAGCGAGATCCAGAAGATGGTGATCGCACGGGAACTGTACCGGTAAAAAGACCAAGCGGCGCCTTTGGTCAGGAAAGCTTGGGCTGGGGGATACAATTAGCCCGGTATGCTGAACCGATTCCTCCCCAGGAACGAGCGCTTCTTCGAGCATTTCGCCCAGGCCGCCCAGGTAGCCGACCAGACCGCGCAAGCCCTGCTCGAGCTGGTCGAGCACTTCGGCGACGTAGAGCGCAAGGTGCGGGCGATCCGCGAACTCGAGCATCGTGCCGACGAGATCTCCCAGCGGGTTTCCCAGGCCCTGACCCAGACCTTCGTCACCCCCATTGACCGCGAGGACATCATAGAGCTTTCCGGGAGACTCGATGATTTCATCGACGCCATCGAGGAAGCAGCCCGGCGGATGTGGTTGTACCGGATCGAAAGACCCACCCCCCTGACCCGTCAGATGGCCCAGGTCATCGCCCAGCAGGCCCGGCTGCTGAGCGAGGCCATCCCGCTGCTCGAGGGGTTCAAGCACAACGATGAGTTGCTGGCCAGGATCCGCCAGGTCGAAGAACTCGAGGACCAAGGCGACGCCCTCATGGACCAGGCTTCCAGCAGCCTCTTCGACACGGTGCAGGAGGTACGCGAACTGGTAGCGGCGATCCGCTGGGGGGAGCTTTACCAGTACCTCGAGGACGCCACCGACCGCGCCCAGGACGTAGCCCGCAGCCTCAAGAACATCGTGCTCAAACACGCCTAGCCATGCCCACCGAACTGCTGGTGCTCATCCTGATCGTGGCCCTGGCCCTGGCCTTCGATTTTATCAACGGCTTTCACGACACCGCCAACGCGGTTGCCACCTCCATCGCCACCCGGGCCCTCTCCCCCCTCCAGGCGGTGCTGATGGCGGCGGCCTTCAACGTGATCGGGGCCCTCTCCGGCACGGCGGTCGCCAAAACCGTGGGCAAGGGGATCATCCCTCCCGATCTGGCCACCCACACCCTGGTGATCGCGGCCCTCATCTCGGCCATCGTGTGGAACCTCATCACCTGGCGCTATGGCATCCCCTCGAGCTCTTCCCACGCGCTGGTCTTCTCCATCGTGGGGGCAGGGGTTGCCGAGGGCGGGATCTCGGCCATCAAGTGGGGCGATGGCGTAGCCAAAGCCCTGCAAGGGCTGGTGTTCTCCCCCATGTTCGGCTTTTTGGGGGCGGTACTGCTGCTGACTTTGCTGCTGTGGCTGGGGGCCAACCGCCGACCCGCCTGGGTCAACCGTTTCTTTCTGCGGGCTCAGGTGGTCTCGGCAGCTTACATGGCTTTTAGCCATGGCTCCAACGATGCGCAGAAGACCATGGGCGTCATAACCCTGGCCCTCGCCACCTACTACGGTTGGAGCGGCGAGCAGTTCCAAGTCCCCTTGTGGGTGATCCTCTCGGCAGCCCTGGCGATGGGCATCGGCACCGCCGCCGGGGGCTGGCGAATCATCAAGACCATCGGTTTCAGGGCGGTAGCCCTCAGACCCATCGACGGTTTCGCTGCCGAGGTTGCCGGGGCCACCGTGATTGAGACCGCCAGCCGCTTGGGGATCCCCCTCTCCACAACCCACACCATCTCCTCGGCCATCCTGGGGGCCGGGGCCACCAAGCGGCTCTCATCGGTGCGCTGGACCATCGCCGGGCGCATCGTGACGGCCTGGATCGTGACCATTCCGGTCTGTATGGCCCTGAGCTGGCTGATCTATACCTTGTTGTACTCCCTCACGGGAAGCCGCTGACGGATCTTCTGCACCTCCACGCATAAGGCGCTATTATGCGGGGGTCAAATGACCCAAGGCGAGCTGCGTGAACACGTCTGGAACACCCTCTCCTCGCGGCGGGTGGCCGACCCCGCCGCACGGCCACCACCCCAACTTCGCAGGGGCCAGCCGGGCCGCGGAAAAGCTGATGGCGATGGAGGTTTTTCTCAAGGCCGAAACCATCCTGGCCGGGCCCGACCAGGTGTTGAAGCCCTTGCGCGAGGCCATCCTCCAATCGGGCAAGCGGCTGGTCATGCCCCACCCCGACAAAAAAGATGCCTTTTTGCTGCTCGAGCACATCTCCCCGCAGGTCTTGAAGCGGGTGCGCGACGTGGCCTACCACGGCCAGCCAGTAAAGCTCCGGGAAACCCCGGTAGACCTGGTGCTGGTGGGCTCGGTGGCGGTGGACAGGAGATTCGGCTGGATCGGCAAGGGGTACGGCTTTCCCCCCAAACACCTCGAGGCCTCCGCCCCCTGGGCGACGTTGGCCCACCCCCTGATGCTGATGGAGCAACTCTACGCTGAGCCCGAGCGCAAGGTAGACCTCATCGCCACCCCGCTGGAGGTGCTGGTGCGCTAGCCCCTGCGCAACCCCAGCACCAACCCCGCCACGAATGCCCCGCCAAAGGGCAGGTTCTTGGTCAGCACCGCCACCAGTTGATCCCAGGCGCTGCGTACGTGTTCCTCCTTGAGCAAGGGCTCCACATCGCGCTGCACCCGGGTCCAGTCCACGCTGATGTAGCCC
This sequence comes from Meiothermus sp., assembly GCA_040290145.1. Classification (GTDB taxonomy): domain Bacteria; phylum Deinococcota; class Deinococci; order Deinococcales; family Thermaceae; genus Allomeiothermus. Next base: position 40,312 of record PSML01000011.1, read on the forward strand.
ATCTGGGCCAGCACCTGCACCACGATAAAGATCAGACCGAAGGCGATGGCCACGATCTTCCCGATCTTTTTCAGGGCGTAGCCGGTGGCGAACCCGGCGATGCCGCCGAAGGTGAGTTGGCCGAGGTAAGGCTGTATCCAGTCCATACCCCTATCTTGCCATCCCTAGCCAGGTGCGGATGCACAGGGTCAAGACCGGTCGGGCATCGTCCCCTCGAGCTCCCAGAACCGGTCCAGCTGTTCCTTGGTTGGCGCGGAGAGTCCCACCCCGGCGTCGTCGAGGAGTTCCTCGAGGGCCTCCACCTTAGGCGCGTAGGTCTTGAAGAACTCTTGGGGGCTGTCCAGGATGGCCTCGAGGTAGAGGCGCAGGGCCTTGTGGGCGTAGCTGAACCCACCCGCCGGATCACCGTCTTCCAGCCGCAACCTGCTCTCAACCTCGAGGATCTCCCCCAACATGGCGTAGTGCTCAGGCTGGGCCTGGCGTAGCCGGAGCAACGTCACCAGGCTGTCGGCGGTGGCGGCCTGGGCCAGTTCGCGGTGGATGAGGCCGTAAGTCCGGTAGGCTTCCTCGAGCACCTGTTCGGCCCCCTGGTGCAATCCCAGGATCCGGGCGATGGTCTGCCGGACGGCCTGCATCTGTTGGAGTGACCATTCGGTACGGTACATGGCCGCTCAAAAATCCAGGTTATAGCGATGCGCAAAGGGCTTGAGGCCTCGGATGACCTGCATCACCCCACCAACCCCAGCGCCTCGGCCTCGGCCTTCATCGCGTCGAGCACGAACTGGAGGTGCTCCTCAAGGGGAACCCCCAACTCCTCGGCCCCCTGGATGATCCCCTGGCGGTCCACCCGGGCCGCGAAGGCCTTGTCCTTGAACTTCTTTTGCAGGCTGGGCAGCTCGAGGCCGCGAATGCTCTTGTCGGGCCGCACGTACACCGCCGCCGTGATGAGCCCACAAAGCTCGTCCACCGCGTACAAGGCCTGGGCCATCCGGGTCTTGCGGGGGTAGCGGGGGTCGTCGGCGTGGCCCAAGATGGCCTCCAGCACGTCCTCGGGGTAGCCCATCTGGCGCAGCATTTCCACGCCCTGGTAGGGGTGGGTCTGGGGGGCTTGCTCGTAGTCGAAGTCGTGCAGAATCCCCGCCATGGCCCACTTCTCCTGGTCCTCGCCGTATTTGCGGGCGTAAGCCCGCATGGCCGCCGCGACCGCCAGCATGTGCCGCTGCAAGCTCTCGGAGGGCGTCCAGCTCCTCATCAGGTTGAGGGCGTCCTGGTAGGTCATGTAGATGGCCATAACCGCATTGTCGAGAGTCGCGGTACAAAGCGCAAGCCTCCCGGGGCCAGGGCGGTAGGATGTGGGGGTGGGAGATCACCCTACACCCCATCACCCCCACCCGAGCCCCTTCCGCATCGGCTACGGCGAAGACTCGCACCGGCTCGAGCCGGGCCGCGAACTCTGGCTGGGCGGGCTCAGGATCGAGAGCGAGCGGGGGGCGGTGGCCCACTCCGATGGCGACGTGCTGCTCCACGCCATCTCCGATGCCCTCCTCTCGGCGTTGGCCCTAGGGGACATCGGCAGCCTCTTCCCCGACACCGACCCCCAGTGGGCGGGATTGGCCAGCCGGGTGATCCTGGAAGCGGTGCTGGGGCACGTCCGGGCGGGGGGCTACCGCGCTGCCCAGGTGAGCCTGGTGGTGACGCTCGACCGGCCCAAGCTGGGGCCCCACCGCAGGGCGATCCAGGCCAACCTGGCCCGGCTCCTCGACCTCCCCCAAGACCGCGTAGGGATCACCTTCAAAACCTCGGAACAACTCGCCCCCGACCACGCCCAGTGCCGGGCTTTGGTGCTGCTGGAGCCCACCGGGCCATAAGCCCTATGGAAGGCGCGCTGCACACCCTCGGCCCGACCCTGGTAGACATCCCGAGCTGCTGA